>NZ_JBFRFP010000020.1:0-89430 GCF_052114885.1 Paenarthrobacter sp. 2TAF44
TACTGGGCACGCTCCGTGCCCTGCTCCGCGATCAACGCATCAAGGGACTCAATCCACTCCGCGGTCTCTTCCGGATCACGATCAGGCAGCTGGGCAGTCAACCCGCTGAGGATGTGTGAGGTCTCTTCTCCTGCAGCCACGTCCAACCTTCCTTTAGGCGCATGCATCGGCGCCTCAGGTCTGGCAGGGTAACTGCCCGTCATGAACGCGTCGTGTGCGACATCTCGGTTTCAACAGCCCGGTCGGATGCGCCGGGCAGGTCTTGTGAGCGCATGGCTGCCCAGTAGAATTCCTCGGGGCGATCGCCCTGCAGCCAAAGCGCTCATGGCCACTCTAGCTTTGACAGCGCTGGGATGCGTAGCCGCGGGGCTTCAGGGGCGTTGTATGTCACATCTTGGTGCTCTCCGTGACGGATGCCACGTGATTGTCACAGCTTCGAAACACCCTAGGTAGTGCGGAATATGCGTCATCGCAGGGACAATGGCTTGAAGCACACGCCCAAAGGGTGTTGGCTGTTAGTAATGGAAGTCACTTCAAAAGGAGGAAACGTGAGCGAGGCCGACGCCGCCACATCGGTAAATGTGGCGGAAAGATTGGGTTTCAAAGACGGGGATCTGATTCAGGAACGCGGCTACGACGACGACGTCGATTTCGACTTGCGTGACGACATTGAAGATGTCACGGGCTCTGAGCTGTTGGATGAAGATGATCATGACGTCGTAGACGCTGTTATTTGCTGGTGGCGGGACGGCGATGGTGACCTGGTCGATGCTCTGATGGATTCGCTCACCACCTTGAAAGAGGGCGGCGTGGTGTGGGTTCTGACACCCAAATCCGGCCGCGACAACTACGTCTCTCCGGCGGACATCCAGGACGCGGCGCCTACGTCCGGGCTGCACCTGACCACTTCTGCCGGGGTATCCAAGGACTGGAGCGCCACCCGCTTGGTGCCGAAGAAGAACAAGTGACGGAAGTCCAGCAAGCCCCGGCCCCCGTGCTCGTTCCCGGGATCGGGGAGGTAGCGCCTGACTTTGAGCTGCTGAATCAATATGGCGAGCCGGTCCGTTTATCGGATTTCAGGGGTCGCAACGTTGTGGTGGTGTTCTATCCGTTCGCTTTCTCCGGCATCTGCACGGGAGAACTGTGTGAGATTCGCGACAATATCGGCGCCTTCGAAGACTCGAACGCCACGGTCCTTGCGATCTCCGTAGACAGCAAATTTGCCTTGCGCGCGTACGCGGAGCAGGAACGCTACGAGTTCGATCTTTTGGCTGATTTCTGGCCACATGGAGCTGTGGCACAGGCTTACGGCGTCTTTGATGCCCGGAGCGGGATGGCTCTTAGGGGAACGTTCATCATTGATGCCGAAGGATTGATCCGGTACGTGGTGGTCAATCCGCGGGGACAGGCGAGGGACCTCGCAGGCTACCGCCAGGCGCTCTCTGAATTGAGAGTGCAGCAGGGGTGAACCAAGTGCGGCCCGGTGTTGGTATGACCGGCTTCGCCAGCATGGAGCCGGCCATCGCTGCCACCTTGGAGGCCGGGGAAGAGGCGGCCTTGAAGGAAGCCCTGGACATCCTTGGCGGCAAGCGGCTGGCTATTCTCACTGGGGCCGGGCTCAGCACCGATTCGGGTATTCCGGACTACCGGGGACCTGGTTCGGCGCCACGGAGCCCCATGACATATCAGGAATTCATCGGCAGTGCTGCCAATCGACGGCGGTATTGGGCCCGGAACCATATCGGCTGGTCCCACCTGCGGCACGCTGATCCAAATGCCGGTCACCTCGCCGTCGCCCTCATGGAACGGCGAGGTCTGCTGACAGGCCTCATCACCCAAAACGTCGACAGGCTCCACGAGGACGCCGGGAGCACCAATGTAGTGGATCTGCATGGGCGTTTCGATCAGGTGATTTGCCTCGAGCACGGACACATATTTTCCAGAAAGCTGCTCGCCGCCATCCTTGAGGAGCTGAATCCGGGGTTCGTAGCAGCCGCGCTTGAGGCCGGTGTGGTGGAAATGGCACCAGACGCTGATGCCACCGTGGAAGATCCCGAACTTATACAGTCATTCGTGGTGGCAGTTTGTCCTGTCTGCGGCGGCACGCTGAAGCCTGACTTCGTCTACTTTGGCGAAAATGTTCCCAAAACCCGCGTCGAACGGGCGTATGCCATGGTGGACGCAGGCGAAGCGCTCTTGGTTGCCGGCTCCTCGCTCACGGTGATGAGTGGGTTGAGGTTCGTGCGCCATGCGGCGAAGGCCAGCAAGCCGGTGGTCATCATCAACAGGGGACCCACGCGAGGTGACGAATTTGCCGCCCTCAAACTTGAAGTGGGAGTCAGTGGCGCCCTGGATTATCTCGCGAGGAATTTGCCTGACCCTGTAGCCAGGGACTCGATTGGTGTTTCCCCCGAATGATCATGTAGAGTCATTGTTCGTTGGTTGAAGCGCTAAGGCACTGAAACTGAACTTTGGGTCTTTAGCTCAGCTGGTAGAGCGCCACGTTTACACCGTGGATGTCATCGGTTCGATCCCGGTAGGACCCACAAAGAAACCCCGTCGTTCTGGACCGTAAGGTTCGAGAATGGCGGGGTTTTCCTTTTCCCTGGAAGCACCGGAAAAAAGTCAGTGCCCACGCCTAGTGTCTGGCTCATGGAACAGGTATACATCCTCACTTCAGGGGGCGGTACGGCAACTACGGTTGTCCGGGGCGGTCGGAACTGGCAGATTGCCGAAGAACCATTCCGATGGTTCGAGAGGGTGCCGTGGTGGGAGAACGCCAAGCGCATGCCCCGCGGGCAGGGCCGCGTGGATGTTGAGGTGTTGCAAGTCCAGGTGCGGCTGGGAAGCAACGCCATGTCCAGCCTGGCAACCTGGGAACTCGTGCGGGACGGAAGCGGTGGGGGCTGGTACCTGCGTGGCGAAGAGCGGGTGGCGGCGTAGGATTCGGGCCGCGAAATGGATGAGCTCTCCACCGCGACTATTGGGGGATGCCGCGGTGGAGAGCTCGAAAATGAATATACAGCGAACTTTTCGGTTTGGAAAGTAAAGCCCTCCTTAAGGCCTTGTGTGTCGACAAAGTCGCCTTTCGCCCCGGCAGGACGGCAGGCAGTCACACTATGATGGGTAGTGTTCAGCTGAATGAACAGCCGCTGGACGGCGACGTCCGGTTTGATATGACGAAGGAGAATCATGGCCGATTCCCGCATTATCCGCTCCGAGGGACTGGGCGCCTCATCGCCGGCGCCTGCGGTGACCCGCGCCGCGGCCGTTCTGGAAGCATTGGCAGAATCGCCGTCGGGCCGCCTCACCCTGAGTGATCTGTCCAGGGAGTTGGGAATCCCTAAATCTTCCACGTCCAATCTGCTGCTGGCGCTCGAGGAGGCGCGGCTTATTACCAGGCAGGGCGCGGACTTTGGCTTGGGTCGAAAGCTCGTAGAGCTGGGCGCCGCCTACTTGAGCCGGTTGGACGAAGTGCAGGAGTTCTATAAGTACTGTGAACAAGCGCCCACCCTGTCCGGAGAAACTGTCCGCATTGCCATGTTGGACGGTGACCATGTCATTTACCTTGCGCGCTATGAAGGTCATCCTGCAGTTCGGTTGACCTCCAACATAGGCGACAAGATGCCAGTCTCCCTCTGCAGTGTAGGAAAGGCGCTCCTGGCGCAGTTGCACGATCACGACATCGATGCCATGTTCCCGGATGGCATGGAACTTCCGGTCATGACTCCGAACTCGCTGCGCAGGGCAGAGGAACTGAAGGCGCAGATTGCCACGATCCGCAAGCAGGGGTTTGCCTTTGAGGACGAAGAATCAACGGTAGGCGTGGTGTGCCTTGCCGTTCCCGTGCCCACCCATGGAGCACATGGTCCAAGCTTGGGGCTTTCTGTTACTGCATTGAAGGCTACTTATTCCGAGGAACAGGGCGCCCTCATGGTCAAGGAACTCAAGGAGCTCGCGCGTTCCCTGGGGAATCCGATGGGTTGATGCCGTGGGGCCCGTCACAATCGCCGGTTTTGAATAAATCTGATTTCAACCTTGGCAGTGCGTTCAACAAGCTGTACGCTGTTCATCATAGTGATCTTGGCGGTGATGCCATCACTATCTCGCCGGGCCAACGGGGGCCTGGGGTGATTTTGAGGGAGTGCTTGTGACAACTCGTACTAATGCAAAGCTCGCAGCTGAGGCTGACGATGCAGTGGTTGAGCCGGAACAGCTTCGCAGGGCGACGCTGGCCAGCTCCGTGGGTTCTGCCCTGGAGTACTACGATTTCTACATTTACGGCCTGGCCTCGGCCTTGATCTTTGGGCCCTTGTTCTTCAAACCCTTGGGTGAGAGTGGGGCTTTGATCGCATCCTTTGCCACCTATGGCGTGGGATTTGCGGCCAGGCCCTTCGGCGGTATTTTCTTCGGATTCATCGGAGACAGGTTTGGCCGCAAAATGGTCCTCTTGCTGACAATTGGCATGATGGGACTCGCAAGCTTTGCCATCGGCCTGCTGCCCACCTTCGAGCAAGCCGGAATGCTCGGCGCTGTACTCCTGGTGACGCTGCGCATTATCCAGGGCTTGGGTGCCGGAGCGGAACAGGCTGGAGCCACAACCCTGATATCAGAAGTGGCTCCGCCGAAGCGTCGCGGATACTTCGCGTCGCTGCCATTCGTGGGCATTCAGCTCGGCACGCTCCTGGGCGCCGGAACTTTCGCACTATTGCAGCTGGCGGATAAGGATGCTTTCGAGGCGTGGCTCTGGAGGGTGCCGTTCCTTGCCAGCTTTGTCCTGATCATCGTTGCCGTCTTCATTCGCCTGAGGTTGAAGGAAACCCCGGTATTTCAGGAATTGGAGAAGCATAAGAATGTGGTCAAGAACCCTGTCGGTCAACTTTGGAAGCACTCCAGAAGGAACGTGCTGGTTGGTATAGGACTCCGGATGGGAGAGAACGGCAATTCGTCCATCTATTCGGCTCTGCTGATCTCCTTCATGTCAGTCAAGGAAGGTGTCTTCCCTGGAGACAAATTCATTGGCCCTGTGGGACTCCTGATTGCCGCTGGATTCGCGGCCGTTATGGTGGTCACCTTCGGTGCGCTGTCCGACCGCTTTGGTCGGGTACGGGTTTACCGGTACGGCGCGTTGTTCCAGGCGGTCTTTGCCATCCCCGCCTTCTACCTGGTGACCCTCGGAAACGTGACTCTCGTATGGGCTGTCATGGTGGTTGGTATCGCACTGGGCGTCCAGTCCATGCTGGGTCCGCAGTGCCCATTGCTACCTGAACTGTTTGGTTCCCAGTATCGCTTCACCGGTGTTGCGCTGAGCCGCGAAATCTCTGCTGTGCTGGCGGGTGGCCTCGTGCCCCTGCTCGGCGCCATCCTTCTGGCGGCTACGCATAACTCCTGGGTAGTACTGGCGGTTTACTCGCTCGTCTTGGCGCTGATTTCCTTCATTACGACGTTCTTCACGCCTGAAACAGCTGGACGGGACCTTCTTTCCCTTGAGGACGCGAAGTAGCCCACCGGCAGCTTCGAGGCATTGCGCAGAAAACATTGACGCAAAAAGGCTCCGACCCCTTGGGGTCGGAGCCTTTTGCATCAGAGCTTGATCGGGCCTGGTAAGAATCGGGCCTAGTAGAAGTGGACCGGATCCACCAGATGGGGAAGGTCGCCACCGTCCAGGAAAGTACGGAGATTGCTGCAGAAGCGTTCCGCGATGAGGCGGTTTTCGGCTGTGCTCAGTGCGGACGTGTGTGGCGATACCAGAACCTTGGGGTGGTTCCACAGGGCACTATCCTGCGGGAGCGGCTCGACGGCAAAGACGTCCAGGCAGGCATAGGCAACCTGCCCGTTGTTGAGGGCTTCAAGAAGGGCATCCTCGTCCACCACTGTGCCACGGCCAACGTTGACGAACACGGTACCCGGCTTCATTGCGGAGAAGATGTCAGTGCTGAACAGCTTCTCAGTGTACGGAGTGCCGGGGAGTGTGTTCACCACGGCATCAGCGTCGGCAACCAGATCCGCAAGGCCGTCATTGTTAGTGACCTCGTCGATGCCTTCAATGGCCTCGACGTTACGTTTGGTGCCGCTGACCCTCATCCCCAGAGCACGGGCAATACGTGCGGTTTCCATGCCGATCTCGCCAAGCCCGGCAATGACCACCTTGGATCCGTTGGCCAACTTGGTGGGTGTTCGCAACTCGGGCCAAACCTTGGCCGCTTGGTCCTGGGCCATTTCGGCGCTGCGCTTGAAGCCGTTAAGGATGCCAAAGGCGGAGAATTCCGCGAGCGGCAACGCGTGGACCCCGGCCGACGTGGTGACGCGGAATTTTAGGAGCGTCTCAGTATCCAGCCCCGAAGCCTTAACGGCTCCGCCAGCCCCGGCGGCCATGGCGTGAATCCATTGAAGGTGGGGATTGCTCCGGGCAATCCGGGCAAGGCCGGCGGGGCTTTCGTTAGGGAAGCCGTACAGAACCTGGGCCCGGTTGAGCATGGCCCAGTAGCGTTCTTCCTGCTCTGGCGTCCGCTTGAAATCAGGGTCCCCGCTGTGGTCTGCAGGGAAGCGCTCGGGCGGAAGGAGATCTGGTTCGTACAGGACAGTTACGGAAGGATCCACGGCGCGGATGCGCTCCACATGCTCAACTTCGAGCGGCACAGCGATCGCGATGGTAAGTTCATCAGTCGTCATAGTGTTCATCATACTGAATGGAGGCTAGGATATTGAACAGTTCGTTATGTTTGCTACAAACTTTTGGTGCACACAAAGAAGTGAGGTTCTTCACAACATGACCAGCAAACGCGTGGGTTTCGTGGGCTTGGGACTGATGGGGGCTCCCATGGCGGCCAACATTGCTAAAGCGGGATGGGTTGTCACGGCATGGAACCGCTCCGACGCCGTTTTCGAAGGCCTCGCCGGTATTGGCCGGGTGGGCACCGTTGCCGGGCTCCGGGACGAACCAATAATCATTTTCATGCTCCCCGATTTGCCCTTCATTGAGGCTGCAGCAGAAGGCTTGTTCGATGCCTGGCGGTCGGAGCCGCCCCAGCCCGGGACCGCCGTCGTTATTATGAGCAGCGTTTCTCCAACGGATGTCCGCCAGTTCGGCGAACGAGTCCATCAGGCCAGCGACGGAAATGCCGTAGTGATTGACGCGCCAGTGAGTGGCGGCACTGCAGGCGCCGAAAGCGGAACTTTGGCCATTATGGCCGGGGCATCCAAAGCGGACTTTGAACGGCTTCTGCCACTCTTTGAAACCATGGGAACAACGGTGCGCCGGATGGGCCCACTGGGATCGGGCTCGCTCGCCAAGGCCTGCAATCAACTGATCGTCGGAACCACGACGGCGGCACTTGCCGAGGCTGCCGAGCTTGCCGAGCGCTCCGGTATGGATGTTGCCGCGCTGTATGAAGTCCTCGCAGGAGGGTTGGCCGGAAGCCGGGTGTTGGACGTCGTCGGGCCACGCTTGGCAGCAAAGGACTATGCGCCCACCGGACCAGCCAAATTCATGCACAAGGATCTTGCCTTCGTGGTCCAAAGCGCCGAAGCTGTGGGCTCCCCGGTACCTATGGCCTCTGCGGCCATCCAGCTCTACGGCGAGCTCAAACGTCAAGGACTTGGCGATCAGGACCTCGCCGTCGTTCGCCAGGCAATTGCCAATCTTTCCCTCTCCATGGCTGACAACTAACTGCCGGCCCTGACCAACAAACTTGTCCAGACAAGAAGGAATGCAAAAAGAAACATGAGTGGACTATTTGATCTGAGTGGACACGTCGCGTTGGTGACGGGTTCGAGCCGGGGGATTGGCAACGCCCTGGCCCGGGGCCTCGCCGACGCCGGAGCAACTGTAGTGCTCAACGGAATCAATCCCGAACGTTTGGAGGCGGCAGCCGACGCTATGGCGGCTGACTATCCTGCGGGAAGGGTCCACAGCCGGGCGTTTGATGTGACGGATGCGGCTTCAGCCGCTGATGGCGTCGCGTGGATCGAGGCCAACGTCGGCCCGTTGGACATCCTGGTCAACAACGCGGGTATCCAGCACCGTGTTCCCATGCTTGAGTTGGATGTGAAGGACTGGGACCGGGTGATCAGCACGGATTTGACCAGCGCGTTCCTGGTGGGCCGGGAAGCGGCGCGGCATATGATTCCCCGGGGCCGAGGGAAGATCATCAATATCTGCTCGGTCCAGACCGACCTTGCCCGGCCGACGATTGCCCCGTATGTGGCGGCGAAGGGTGGGCTGCGTAACCTGACCCGGGCGATGACGGCTGAGTGGGCGGCGTCGGGGTTGCAGATCAACGGCATCGCCCCGGGGTACATCCATACGGAAATGACCCAGAACCTGGTCGATGATGAGGCGTTCAATTCCTGGATCCTGGGCAGGACGCCAGCCAACCGGTGGGGCACGGTCGCTGACCTGGCCGGGCCTGTTGTGTGGCTGGCGTCCCAGGGGTCCAATTTCGTCAATGGCCAGACGATCTTCGTTGATGGCGGAATGACGGTGGTGGTCTGATGGGCATCACCCTCCCGGCCTCCGGCCCCGCTGTCGTCGCGCACGCCAAAGGGGACTTGCGGATCGAAGACATCCCACTGAAGGCGCCGGCGCCGGATGAGTCGATCGTGGAGATCGCCTACGGCGGGATCTGCGGTTCAGACCTGCATTATTGGCTGCATGGTGCCGCCGGGGAGTCCATCCTGAAGGCCCCGATGGTCCTGGGCCATGAAATTGTCGGGGTCGTCATCGAGCAGGCAGCCGATGGCAGCGGCCCCGAACCCGGCACTCCAGTGGCCGTGCACCCGGCCACACCGGGCCCGGGCGCGGCACGCTACCCGGCAGAGCGGCCCAACCTTTCCCCGGGCTGCACGTACCTGGGCAGCGCGGCACGCTACCCGCACACCGACGGCGCTTTCAGCCGCTACGCCACCCTTCCCTCGCGGATGCTCCGTGCCCTGCCGGAAACCCTGGATCTGCGGACCGCGGCATTGGTGGAACCGGCCAGCGTAGCCTGGCATGCCGTCGCCCGGGCCGGTGACGTCGCGGGAAAGACTGCCATGGTGATCGGCAGCGGCCCGATCGGTGCCCTCGCTGTCGCTGTCCTCAAGCGCGCCGGCGCTGCCCGGATCGTCGCCGTCGATATGCATGACAAGCCTTTGGAGATCGCACGCGCCGTGGGTGCTGACGCCCTCCTGAAGGGCGACGACGCCGAAGCCATCGCCGCTGTGGAGGCCGACGTCGTTATCGAGTCCTCCGGCAGCCACCACGGCCTTGCCTCGGCCATCAAGGGAGCCACCCGCGGCGGCAAAGTGGTGATGGTGGGGCTGCTGCCCTCCGGGCCGCAGCCGGTCTTCATCTCCCTGGCCATTACCCGTGAGCTGGAACTGTTGGGATCCTTCCGGTTCAACAACGAAATCGATGACGTCATCGCAGCGTTGGCCGACGGATCCTTGTTCGTGGACCCCGTGATAACGCACGAGTTCGACCTCGCCCACGGCCTCGAGGCATTCGACGTAGCCAGGAACTCAGCCGAGTCCGGCAAAGTCCTGCTGAACTTCCAGACTTAGTTTTTCGCCACGGGTACGAACACGCGGGGCTGGTCATTCCAGCTGGGCGCCAGCTCCGCGATCGTTTGGCGCATAATTTTTCCGGCCGCATCTTTGGCCTGCTGACCGTCGCCGGCGTCGATCGCGTGGGCGACATCAATGTGCCACTGCAGCGCCTGCTTCTGCGGGTGCTCAGGCATGAGTCCGTGCACTGTGCGTCCCGTCAGGGTCTCTGTCACCTGGCCAATCAAGTTGGCAAACATTTCGTTTCCGGAGCCGGACAGCACCAGCGCGTGGAACCGGATATCGAGGTCAAGGAACCGTGGCATGTCTCCGGCGTCGCCGGCTTCCTTCATGGCCAGCGAAATATCCACGAGTTCCCGGCGCAGCGTTTCCGGAGCGTTTCCAGCTGCGAGTTCCGCAGCAACAGGCTCGACGGCGGAACGAAGCTCCGCGAGGGACCTCAGTTGGGCGCCACGGCCCTCGCCAGCCAATCGCCAACGAATGACCAACGGATCAAAGGGATTCCAACGATGGGCGGGGAGGACGCGGATTCCGACACGCTTGATCGTCTCGACCAGGCCCAGCGACTGCAGGACGCGGACAGCCTCCCGGACCACCGAGCGCGAAACGTTGAGCTCGTCCTCCAAATGTTCGGCCAGCATGACGTGGCCCGTCGGAAGGGCGCCGCCCACAATCCGGGTTCCCAGATGCTCTACGGCGCGGTGGTGGAGGCTGGTTGACATAGAGGTAAGCATAGTGGGGCGAGGACAATCCGCGTGTAGCATCCGATGCCGCCTCCGCCGTGGGAGAGCCTGCGGAAGTCCCGCACATCATAGACTGTTTATGACGCGGCGCAGTTCCACAACGTGGGCGCCGCTTCCCTGCTCATGGCTTAAATACGTATGGTTTATTACAGCCCCTGGTTATGAAATCGCTTCCTGCGTGCCCCCAGGGGGGTAGGTGGGACTGTTTGTACACGATCGAATTGGAGTTTTGATGTCAGCACACATCGGTGTCACCGGCCTTGCGGTGATGGGCGCCAACCTGGCCCGCAACCTTGCCCGCAATGGCTTCACCGTGGCTCTCCACAACCGCTCCGTGGAAAAGACCGACGCCCTGCTGGAAAAGCACGGCACGGACGGCGACTTCATCCGCACGGAAACGCTGCAGGAACTCGTTGATTCCCTTGAAAAGCCCCGCCGTGTCCTGATCATGGTCAAGGCAGGCGCTCCGGTGGACAACGTCATCGAGCAGCTCGAACCGCTGCTCGAGGCCGGCGACATCATCATCGATGCCGGTAACTCGCACTACGAGGACACCCGCCGCCGCGAAGCCGCGCTGGCCAAGAAGGACCTGCACTTCGTGGGCGTTGGTGTTTCCGGTGGCGAAGAAGGCGCGTTGAACGGTCCTTCGATCATGCCCGGCGGCTCCCGGGAGTCCTACGACGCCCTTGGACCGCTGCTGGAGAAGATTGCGGCAAAGGTCGACGGCGAACCGTGCTGTGCGTGGATCGGCACCGACGGTGCGGGCCACTTCGTGAAGATGGTCCACAACGGCATCGAATACGCCGACATGCAGGTCATCGGCGAAGCCTTCGACCTCCTCCGCTCGGGTGCAGGCATCGAGCCCGCTGAGCAGTCCAAGATCTTCGCTGAATGGAACAAGGGCGATCTGTCCTCCTTCCTGATCGAAATCTCCGCCGAGGTCCTGGGCCACGTCGATGCCAAGACGGGCAAGCCGTTCGTTGACGTGGTTGTGGATGCCGCAGGCCAGAAGGGCACCGGGCGCTGGACGGTCATCTCCGCCCTTGAACTAGGCTCCCCGGTGTCCGGCATTGCCGAGTCCGTGTTTGCCCGTGCACTGTCTTCCCAGGCAGAGCAGCGCAAGCTTGGCCAGGAACTCCTTGCCGGTGAGGAAGCCGCCGTCGAGATCCCCGAGACGTTCGTTGAGGATGTCCGCCAGGCACTGTACGCCTCCAAGCTGGTTTCCTACGCCCAGGGCCTGGACATGCTGACCTCCGCTGCCAAGGAGTATGGCTGGGACCTCAAGCTGGACGAGATCGCCTCGCTGTGGCGTGCTGGCTGCATCATTCGTGCCGAACTGCTCAAGGACATCACCAAGGCTTACGCTGCCGAGGAGAAGCCCGCCAACCTGTTGTTCGCGCCGGCCTTCACCAAGGCCATCGCCGAGGCACTCCCGGCCTGGCGCCGCGTTGTTGCTACCGCCGTCCAGCTGGGCATCCCGGTACCGGTCTTCTCCTCCTCGTTGGCGTACTACGACGGCCTGCGCCGCAAGCGCGTTGCCGCTGCCCTGATCCAGGGCCAGCGCGACCTCTTTGGTGCGCACACCTACGGTCGCGTTGATGCCGAAGGTACGTTCCACACGCTGTGGGGCGAAGACAAGTCCGAAATCTCGGCCGTCGACACCCACTAAGTTCCACCGCAAGGCCGGTTCTTCCCCGATACGCTGGGAGGAGCCGGCCTTTGCCGTGCCGGAACGGGTACTGGGCCATCGCGCGGGTGCCACGAGCCAAGGAGCCAGTGCCATGACCGACCGCATCGCCTTTGTCACTGGAGCATCTACCGGCATTGGTTTCGAGACGGCGCGTGCCCTGAGGTCTGAAGGGTTCGTTGTCTACGCCGGCGCGCGTCGGGTGGAGAAGATGCATCCGCTTAAGGCACAGGGAATCACCGTCATGCACCTGGATGTCACCATCGAGGACTCCATGGCCTCAGCAGTCGCGCTTGTTGAGGCTGCACACGGGCACATAGACGTCCTCGTGAACAACGCCGGGTACGGCTCCTACGGCTCCCTGGAAGAGGTTCCCTTGGCCGAAGGCAGGCGCCAGTTCGAGGTGAACGTGATGGGTCTGGCAAGGATGACTCAACTCGTTATTCCAAGGATGCGGCAAGTGGGTTCTGGTCGGATCATCAACGTCTCCTCCATTGGAGGAAAGATCTATGAGCCCCTGGGCGCTTGGTACCACGGGACAAAATTCGCAGTGGAGGGGATGAGCGATTCTTTGAGGCTCGAGCTGAAGCCGCACGGCATCGACGTCGTCCTCATTGAGCCGGCCGGAACGGACACCGAATGGGGCACCATTGCCGGGGAAGGCCTGATATCCGCGTCGGGTAGAGGTCCATACAAAGGGCAGGCCCACGTCATGGCAGCAGCCTTGGCGTCAACATCCGGACAGCTGATATCAACGCCTCCGAGGGTAGTGGCCAGGGCAATAGTTCGCGCGTCAACGGCAAAACGCCCCAAGACCCGCTACCCGGTGGGTAGGGGAGCCTGGAGCGTCCTGGCCTTACGGAGGGTGCTTCCTGACCGCGTCTTCGACGCCGTCCTCTGGAACTCCTACAAGAGGTTTACCAGCTAGATCCGGTATTCGATGTAGTACTCAGCCGGGTCAACCGCCGGTTTGGTTTCGGATTTCGCGTCGCGGTGCCGCCATGTGGCAGGAATGCCGGTGATGATCGACTCCGGGGGAGCGTTCTTCACCACGACGGCGTTCGCGCCAATTGCGCTGTCTGCGCCGATCGTAATGGGACCCAGGACCTTGGCGCCGGCGCCGATGGTCACACGATCCCCGATGGTCGGATGGCGCTTGACCTTGGCAAGGGACCGGCCGCCGAGCGTCACACCGTGGTAGATCATCACGTCCTCGCCGATTTCAGCAGTTTCACCGATAACGACGCCCATGCCGTGGTCGATGAAGAAACGCCGGCCGATGGTTGCGCCGGGATGGATCTCGATGCCCGTCAGGAATCTCGCCAACTGGGAAATCAGGCGGGCGGGAAAGCGAAGGGCCGGGTTTTGCCACAGCTTGTGGGTCACGCGGTGTGCCCAGATGGCGTGCAGGCCGGAGTAGGCGAAAAAGTTCTCAAAAGAACCTCGAGCCGCCGGGTCATGTGACCGGGCGGCGTCGAGGTCTTCCTTAAGCCTTGCGAAGAAGCTCACAAAGACCTTTCTACAGGAAATGAATGCTTGCGGGCGAAGTGTTAGCCGCGGATATCGTCAAAGAGCACAGTGGAGATGTAACGCTCTCCGAAGTCCGGCACGATCACGACGATCAGCTTGCCCTTGTTCTCGGGACGCTTGGCGACTTCCAGTGCACCCCATACTGCGGCGCCGCCGGAGATGCCGGCGAGTACGCCTTCCTTGGAACCCAAGGCGCGGGCGGTGGCAACCGAGTCTTCAAGGGTAGCGTCGAGGACTTCGTCGTAAACGTTCGTGTCAAGGACCTCCGGAATGAAGTTGGCGCCCAGGCCCTGGATCTTGTGGGGACCAGGGCTGCCGCCATTAAGGATGGGGGAGTCCTTGGGCTCAACGGCAATGATCTGGACTTCGGGCTTGCGCTCCTTAAGGAGCTGCCCGACGCCGGTCACGGTACCGCCGGTACCGATGCCGCCAACAAAGATGTCTACTTCGCCATCTGTGTCAGCCCAGATTTCCTCGGCTGTTGTGTTGCGGTGGATCTCCGGGTTGGCCGGGTTGGCGAACTGCTGAGCCCAGATGGAGTTCTCTGTGTTGGCAACAATTTCCTGCGCCTTTTCAACTGCGCCGCGCATGCCTTCGGAACCGGGAGTCAGTACGATCTCTGCACCGTAAGCGCGAAGCATGACGCGACGTTCCGTGGACATGGTTTCAGGCATGGTCAGGATGACCTTGTAGCCGCGTGCAGCACCAACAAGGGCAAGCGCGATTCCGGTGTTACCGGAGGTGCCTTCCACAATAGTTCCGCCAGGCTTCAGGGCACCGGACTTTTCGGCGGCGTCAATGATGGCCACACCGATACGGTCCTTCACGCTGTTGGCCGGGTTGTAGAACTCAAGCTTGACCGCAACGGTGGCCTCAAGGCCTTCGGTCAGCCGGTTCAAACGGACCAGCGGAGTGCGGCCGACCAGCTGGGTGACGTCGTCGTAGATCCTTGCCATGAAGATTATGCCTATCTCTGAAGAGGGAATGCTGAGGTCAGCCTAACCAGCCGCATCGAAACCCTGCTAAGCAGTTAGCCATGCAGAGTAATATTTCCGCGCTTTGGCCAGCTTTGGATTGATGATGACCTGGCAATAGCCCTGGTACGGGAACTTGGCGTAATAGTTCTGATGGACGTCCTCTGCCTCATAGAACTCGGGTAGCCGGCTTACTTCCGTCACAATCGGATTGGCCCAGAGTGCTTGCGCGCGCTCGATGGCTTCTTCGAAGAGGATCTTTTCCTCCGTCGTGGTGTAGAACATCGACGAACGGTATTGGGTGCCTGTGTCGTAGCCCTGGCGGTTCAACGTGGTGGGGTCGTGCAACGCGAAGAACATGTCAAGAATGACCTCCTCCGGCACCACGGTTTCGTCGAATGTCACCGCAACCACCTCTGCATGACCGGTAGTTCCCGAGCAGACGTCGTAGTAGTCAGGGTTTCGGACATGGCCACCCGTATAGCCGGAAACTACCGAACTGACACCGCGGGTTTTCTGGTACACGGCATCAAGGCACCAGAAGCATCCACCACCAAGTACAAAAGTTTTCATGATCTCTTCAATGGATTGGAGGGCCTGATGATTCCCGCAATACCTTACGGGACAATAACGCCGCTGGGCAGGTACGGCAGCTACCAAAACTGCCCCATCGGGTCCAGTAGGTAAGAATAAGAGTATGGAAGCAGTAGACACCGCCATTTCTGATGCGGATTCCAGCGACGACGCCGGGACAGTGGAAGCAAGCGGGGACCCGACTCTTGGCCAGGTGTTGCTTGCTGTTGAGGAGCTCTGGCCAGAGTCCTTGGCTGAGGACTGGGACGAGGTAGGCCTCGTCGTTGGGCGCCCCAACACGCCCATCACCAAGATCCTGTTTGCTGTGGACCCTACATTGGCTGTCATCGACGAGGCCATTGAGTGGGGAGCGGGGCTCTTGATTACCCATCACCCGTTGCTGCTCAAAGGCGTGAACTCCGTCGCGGCCACCTCCGCGAAGGGCTTGGCCGTGCACCGGCTGATCGAAGCGGGCACCGGACTCCTGACCGTCCATACCAACGGTGACTCCGCCGTCGGGGGCGTATCGGACGTGTTGGCGGACGCCTTTGGCCTGGAGAATGTTGCTCCACTGACCCCTGCCGCCAATGGATTGCCCGAGGAAGGCATTGGCCGGGTTGGTGACCTTCCTGAGCTCATGACCCTGGGTGATTTCGCTGCCCGAGTCTTTGGGATGCTCCCCGCGGTGGCCGGAGGGGTTCGCGTGGCCGGTGACAAGGACGGTCTGCTGCGGCGCGTCGCCGTCTGTGGTGGTGCGGGCGACAGCTTGTTCGATGCCGTCAGGGCCAGCAATGCAGATGTCTATGTGACAGCAGACATGCGGCACCATCCGGCGTCGGAAGCGCGCGAAGGGGCGGTCAACGGCCGGCCGTACCTCATCGACGTCTCACACTTTGCCAGTGAATGGCTGTGGCTGCCCGTAGCCGCGGAAGCGCTCGGCAACGTACTGGGCGATCAGGGCTACGACGTCGAGATCCGCGTGAGCAGCACCAACAGCGATCCTTGGGACTTCATACTCACTCCCGGCGGGGACTAGAGTCTAGAAGATACGGACAATCCCAATAAACACGGGCCGTCCATCCGGAACTGATCCCCAGCGCCGGAAGCGATACAAGCGGAGGTAAGCGTGGCGAAAGCAGCACCGGCAGAACAACTGAAATTGCTTGAACTGCAGGGACTGGATGCCAAGCTCAAATCGTTGGCCGGCCGCCGGAAGGTGCTGGAAACAGATCCGCGGATAGCTGACCTTCAGGACGCACTGAATGTAGCCAATGGTGAACTGGGAGCTGCCAAGATGGCGGTGCACGACGCCGAAGCTGAACTGCGTCGTTCCGAAGCGGACGTGGAGCAGGTCGCCTCCCGCATCGAACGGGACGAAGCCAGGCTTAACAGCGGAACCGGCCTCTCCAAGGACCTGGTGGCGCTTCAGAGTGACATCGCATCCCTTAACAAGCGCCGCTCTGACCTGGAGGATGTCGAGCTTGAAATCCTGGAGCGTTTGGACACCCTGCGGGAGCGCCAGTCCGCACAACAGTCCATCGTGGATGACATCCAAGGTTCATTTGCCGGCATCCGCGCCGAATTGGATGAGGCAATTGCTGAGATCGCAGCCGAGGAAACCGTGGTCCGCGGGCAGCGTGCCGCTTTCGCGGAGGCTCTGGACGCCGGAATGCTCGCAGTTTATGAGAAGACGATTGCCAAGCGTGGCGTCGGGGCTGCCCGGCTGTTCCACGGGAAGTCCGAGGGGTCGGGCATGATGCTCAGCCCCGGTGACCTGGCCGAAGTCAAGGCCGCTGCTGAAGACGACATCGTCTTCTGCCCGGATTCCGGTGTCATTCTGGTTCGTTCGGCGGAGTGGAACTGACAGCTTCAGTCAGCTGGTCAGGATGATGTTAAGGGCGTGTGGCTTGCGGGCAGTGCCGGGGACGAGTTCCGCCCGCCAAATCTCTTTAGCCGCTTTTAGCAGTTGATCGGGTGATGCGGGCGCCTTCCCGCGCCTGGTCAGCAGATGCCTGGCAAACTCACCTCGCGTGTGCTTGGCAAAGTGGCTCACCACAGTGCGCTTGCCGTTGGCCTCGTTGAAAACATTCACTGTGACGGTTTGCGCTGCTGGTGGAGCCCACGCCGCTGCATACGTGCTGGAACGGCAATCAACCAGCAATTCTCCTTCAGCCCGTTTGGCGAGGGCCGCATTCAGGTTCGGCTTCCAGAAGGAGGCGAGGCGTCCGACGTCGGGCAGTGCCGTTCCCATGGACAGCCGGTAAGCCGGCACATGGTCACCAAAACCGATGGCACCCCACAGTGCCGAAATCACCAAAATCGATTCGGTTGCCTTGCGGCGTTGAGTCGGCGTCATCGAATTGAAGCCGAGCGCGTCATACAGGACTCCCGAGTAGACCTGGTGGGCCGGCGCCGCCGGTTCTGCGTGCAGCCGGGTATTACGTTCGACGTCGTCCTTCAGCGAGGCGCCGACGCCAAGCAACGCCAAGGCGTCCTCGTGCGCGCTGACGGTGCCCAACGATTCCAGGACCTTGGCGCGGTAGGGGTTGAGTTCCGGAAAGCTGAGTGACTCCCATTCGACGGCGGGGCCTTTGACAGCGGGGGTCTTGCCTTCGGAAGGCGGCAGCAGAATCAGCACCTGACGATATTACCGGTGACCGGGGCAACCCTCGACGCCGGTAGACTGTACGGCGGATGGGTTGACCAGGCGGTCGCGCGTCACGGAAGTGGCTCGAGGAACGTCCGGGCTCCGCAGAGCAGGGTGGTGGGTAACGCCCACTCGGGGTAACCCGCAGGCCAGTGCCACAGAGAACAGACCGCCTTCGCGTGATGGTGCTTGCATCAGCATGCGGCAGGTAAGGGTGAAACGGTGGTGTAAGAGACCACCAGCTCCCTGGGTGACCGGGGAGGCTAGGTAAACCCCACCCGGAGCAAGGCCAGACAGGACACGTTTGAGGGCTGCTCGCCCGAGTGTCCGGGTAGGCTGCTGGAGGGCGTCGGCAACGGCGTTCGTAGATGGATGGCCGCCACTCCTTTGCCGGCAACGGCAAGGGATGACAGAACCCGGCGTATCGGTCAACCCATCCACATTCGCCACTGAGGTCCCGGGCATATGACGTCCATTGTGACTGCCATGTGAGTGATTTCACGCCCCCCGGCACCCAAGAGGACGCCCTTCCGCCTTAGACTTGTTATGAACGTAGATGTTCTGCCGCCGGGACTGCGTTCGCAGCCGGCGGTCTTTTCTTTGCAATCGTTCAAGGCGCTGTGGGTGGACCGAAGCCCGGCCAGTGCCCGTGCCGCAGGATTACTCCGGGCGGCCGCCATCTGCATACGAGGACGTATGTGGTTGACCCAAGGAAGGTAGTTCTGTGAGCCAGACGTCAGATTCTTGTCTTGATAAGTGGATGGGCCGGGAGGCTCTCGCCGAGGCCATGATTCCGGTGATCGGCCGGTTGTACCGGGAAAACAACGTGGTCACGAGCATCCACGGCCGGAGCCTGATCAACAAGTCGACCATGAACATCCTGAAGGCCCACCGCTTTGCGCGCCGGATGAGCAACACCGAGCTGCTGCTCGAAGAAACCGCACCCCTGTTGAACGCTCTTGCTGAGCTGGAACTCGGTGCGGCTGCAATCGACATTGCCCGCCTTACGGAGAAGTTCCGCGTAGAGGGCCACGGCACCTCCTTGGATGAGTTCCTGCGGGCCGAGCTCGCCGAAATCGTCGGAAAGCGTGGCGCTGATGACCGCACCAGCACCGACGTCGTGCTTTATGGCTTTGGACGCATCGGCCGCCTCCTGGCCCGCATCCTGATTGAAAAGGCCGGTGGTGGGCATGGCCTGCGGCTGCGTGCCATCGTTGTCCGCAAGGGCGCCGAGAACGACCTCGTCAAGCGTGCCAGCCTCCTGCGCCGCGACTCCGTACACGGTTCCTTTGAAGGAACCATCCGCGTGGACGAAGAAGCCAACACCATCACTGCCAACGGCGTTCAGGTCCAGGTCATCTACTCCGACAACCCCGCTACCGTGGACTACACCGCCTACGGCATCAAGGATGCCCTGGTAGTGGACAACACCGGACGCTGGCGCGATGCGGAGGGCCTGTCCCAGCACCTGCAGAGCAAGGGTGTTGCGCGTGTCCTGCTGACGGCTCCGGGCAAGGGCGATCTGAAGAACATCGTCCACGGAATCAACCAGTCCGACATCTCCGATGACGACAAGATCGTCACCGCTGCGTCGTGCACAACCAACGCCATTACTCCGGTACTGAAGGCCATCAACGACAAATTCGGTATCATCCACGGCCACGTTGAAACGGTGCACTCGTTCACGAACGACCAAAACCTGATCGACAACTTCCACAAGGGAGACCGCCGCGGCCGTTCGGCAGCCCTGAACATGGTTATCACGGAGACAGGCGCAGCCAAGGCTGTTGCCAAGGCGCTTCCGGAACTTCAGGGCAAGCTCACCGGTAACGCGATCCGCGTACCTACCCCGGATGTGTCCATGGCGATCCTGAACCTCAACCTTGCCAATGGCACCACACGCGATGAGGTCAACGACTACCTCCGCGAAATGTCGCTGCACTCGCCGTTGCGGAAGCAGATCGACTACATCGACTCGCCGGACGTTGTCTCCACCGACTTCGTTGGTTCCCGCCGCGCAGGCATCGTTGATGGTCTGGCCACTATTTCCAACGACAAGAACCTCGTGCTCTACGTTTGGTACGACAACGAATTCGGCTACTCCTGCCAGGTGGTCCGTGTCATGGAGGAAATGGCCGGCGTCAACCCGCCGTCCTTCCCTGCCCGCGACATCGTGGCTCCCATCGCAGTGCTTGAGGCAGCCAACGCCTAAGCCGGGAAGTATTCACGGGTTTCCCGGCTGTGTCACTGGCATCAGCCGGGAAACCTGACCAAAATGGGTTCATGGAAAATGAATCGACTTTGGAACACGAGACAACGCTGGAACACGCGTTGGACGTAGCACGGGCCAACCACAAGCAGGCACAGAAACTGCTGGACCAGGCCATCGCAGCAAACGCCGCGGGGGACGTCAGCGACGAACGCGTCCAGCAATTGCGTACGCTGCTGGAGGTGGCTGCGGAAGACCTGCAACGCGTTATGCGTGAGCAGTAACCCGGGGAAGAACCCCACCACTGCAGTGTGACTTCTCCTACACACTGTGGATATCGGCTCTGACTGTCGGTGCCGTGTCCTACGCTCGAAGGACACCACCCACCCCGACTGGACGGAGCCCCTTGAGTATCACCTGGTCTGCCTACAAACGCGCGCGCAGACGATCACGCCAAGCCTGGGCCATTCTAGGATTAGTGGCCGCCACCCTCGTGGCAGGACTGTCTTGGTTCTTCACCACCGGCCAGTTCAACGCGGCTGAGCCTTGGGTCTCCGGCCCCGCTGATGCGCCGGTATTTAACCCGGCTTGGATGAAACCCATTTCCGGCATCGAGGCTGTTCCCGCGGAGAAGGCAAGCGCCGCACTGGAAGGCCTGGAAGTCAAGGGGCGGGCATCCCAGGAAGACTATGAGCGAACCGCATTCGGCCAGGCCTGGCTGGATGCGGACCGAAACGGATGCGATACCAGGAACGACATCCTGCGCAGGGACCTGTCGTCGGTGGAGTTCACCAGCGGTTCCTCATGCAAGGTTGCCACTGGAGAGTTTCACGAACCCTACACGGGCGCCCACGTGACCTTCCGTCGGGGCCAGGACACCAGCGCTGATGTTCAGATTGACCACATTGTCGCCCTCGCCGACGCATGGCAGAAGGGTGCCAAGCAATTAACGGTGCAGCAGCGTCAAAGGCTGGCAAATGATCCCTTGAACCTGATTGCAGCTGATGGGCCCGAGAATGTGAAGAAGGGCGCAGGCGACGCCGCCACCTGGCTCCCGCCGAACAAGAACTTCCGGTGTCACTACGTAGCACGGCAGATCTCCGTCAAGGCAGCCTACAAGCTCTGGGTCACACAGGCGGAGAAGGACGCCATGATGCGCGTCCTTTCTTCTTGCCCCGATCAGCAGACCATTTACAGCGTCAGGTGACCGTGTCCCAGTTGCCAGGTACCGCCGTCGTCGATTCTCTCAAGGACTATGCGCTGGAGCGAAGTTTCCCGGGGTAGTTTGTCCAGGTTCTCGAGCCCCCGCTGCCTAAACGTGAAGTACACGGCATCAGTGGGGGCATCGGTGCACCGATCCAGCGTGAAACGGCGGGCGAAGGATGCGATGTTGCTATTGGGAAGCCGTTCAACCAAGTAGGGATCCAGCATCCAGGACTCGCACGTGGCCACAGTGGCCGGCTTGTCCGGAAAGTAGTGGGGAAAGAACGAGCGCGCCTCGTCAAAGCTGGCGTCGACCAGCGCGGGGGAGAGCCCGCCGTCCTCGGGAATGTGGACACCCAGGACCCAATCGGATGCGTATGCCACGTTGCCCTCTGGCCCGTCGCCACGCTCGCTCCGGATCAAATGGAATTGCAACCGGCCGAGCCGGAACAGATTCCCTGCCATATGTAACGTCAGCCAACTCCAGGTCTCCAAGCCGAAATGTCCATGGACGCGGCGGTTGATTCGGAGCTGGAGCCCCACGTCTGCCAGCGTGGCTGCTGACACGTCGGCGCTGATTCCCAGCTCCAGATGGTACGCGTGGACGCTGGGTGCGAAGCGGAGCAGGGCTTCGATCCAGACGGTCTCGCCAAAATGGTGGGGAGAACTACTTTCAGCTGGAAAAGTGCCAAGCCGTTGCTGCAGCAGTTCCAATGCGTCCAAGACGTGGCCACTGGGGTTTCTGTCCAAGAGCGTGGTGCATTCCATGGCGTCCTCGCCGGTAATGTCCAGGAGCTGAAACAATTCTGCGTGGCGTTCTTGGTTCATCGGATCAGTGTCCGAACGGGTCCGGGTCGACGCCAGGCATCCATGTCAATCCGGGAACGCCCCAACCGTTCTTCTTGGCCTGCTTCATGGCCTTCCTGGCATATCGGTCCACAAGGCGGTTGATGTAAAGCTTGCCGTCCAAATGGTCGTACTCGTGTTGCATGACTCGAGCGAACCAGCCCGTAGCTTCGAAGTCCACCGGGTTTCCGTCAGCGTCAAAGCCTTGGACGCGGGCCCACTCAGCGCGCTGCAAAGGATAGTGCTCTCCGGGGAACGACAGGCACCCCTCAATGTGCTCTTCCGGGTCCGGGAGGGCTCCGGAGATCTTTGAGAGGGTCAAGACGGGATTGACCAGAACGCCTTGCTCAGGCGCGTCGTCGTCATTGGCGTACTTATACACAAAGATGCGCTTCCCAACTCCCACCTGGGGTGCGGCGAGGCCCACTCCGTTCGCGGCTTCGTTGGTTTCGAACATGTCCGCGATGAGTTTTCGGAGATCGTCATCGAATACTTCGACTTCACTTGCCCGACGGTGCAAAACGGGTTCGCCCCAAATGGTCACAGGGAGGACGGTCATGTCAGCTCTTCCTTAGTCGATCGCTGTGTTCCGGAAGCAACCCATGGGACTGCAGGCGGGCCAAAACAAAACAAAGGCCGCACCGGATAACCGGTGCGGCCTTTGTGGAAACCGGCTTTTGAGCCAATCTCGGCGGGGTGAGCGACGGGGGTTGAACCCGCGACCTCCTGGACCACAACCAGGCGCTCTGCCAACTGAGCTACGCCCACCATGCGCCTTTTTCGGTAAGTCCGTATGACCGGCATTCCGTGAAGGCAACGACAAATAGCTTACCTGCTGTTTTGGGGTGAAAAGTCCACTTTTGCCGGTTTCGACGAAAAAACCTTCAAAAATGGCACAGATCACATAGTTTCTGTTGAACCCAAAGTCTCAGCAGTGGCTGTGATGTCCTTGGAGATGCGCTGGGCGGTAGCAGTGTCAGGGCCCGGGGCAGGTACAAAAACAGCTTGCCTGTAGTAGCGGAGCTCGTCGATGGAATCCTTGATGTCCCCCAGTGCGCGATGTCCGCCATGCTTGGCCGGCGACTGGAAGTAGGCCCGCGGGAACCAGCGGCGCGAGAGTTCCTTGATGGTACTGACATCGATGACGCGATAGTGGAGGTGCTCCACAATGTTCGGCATGTCCCTGGCCAGGAACATCCTGTCCGTGCCCACCGAGTTGCCTCCCAAGGGGGCCTTGCGGGGGTCCGGAACCCACTTCTCGATGTACTCAAGCACCTGCGCCTCAGCTTCGGCCATCGTCTTGCCGTGGGGGAGTTCGTCAAGGAGTTTCGATCGGGTGTGCATGTCGCGAACGAAGTCGTTCATTTGCTCCAGCGCTGCGTCGTCGGGCTTGATGACGACGTCCACGCCATCGCCCAGGATGTTGAGCTCGGAGTCCGTCACGAGCGCCGCCACTTCGATCAGGGCGTCGTTCTTGAGGTCCAGGCCGGTCATTTCGCAGTCAATCCAGACGATGCGTTCATTAGTAATAGGCACGCGCCTAGCCTATCCTTCAGGCGGTTCCAAGTGCTCCGATGGTAGGATTTTTGAGCACGGCAGTGTCCTTTCTTCCTGTCGTGGACAGCCCCCAGAGATTCAGATTTCTGTCCCGGAACGCAACGGGCAAACGATTGGATGAAGACCACATGACGGTGCCTGTACCCGCCGCCCAGAAGGCAGGGAAAGAAGCGCCGCCTGCGGATGCTGCTGCCAGCGAAGTGGATAACGCCAGGTCCCCGCTGATCGCCGGTTTCATTGGTTCGATGTTCCTTGTCTTCGGCTCGCTGGGCGTTGGCTGGCTCGCGCCGGTTTCTGAACTTCGCCGGCTTCCGCTTTTCATCTGGATGCGTACCGAAGGTGTGGGCGTCGCGCTGTCCATAGTCCTGCTGGCCGTTGGTGGCATGCTGCTTGTCCGGGCGTGGCTGCGCCTTGGGCAACGTGTCCGGGTCTGGGGACTCCAAGCCCGCAAGGCCACCTTGCAGGCTGTGGTGGCATGGGGACTGCCCATGATGTTCACTGTCCCGCTGTTCAGTAGGGACGTCTATGCCTACATCGGGCAAGGCAGACTCATGGTTGAGGGAATGAATCCCTACGAGAATGGGATTTCCGCCCTCCCGAACTACTTCCAATTGGGTGCTGACAAGATGTGGACGGAAGCGCCCGTTCCCTACGGTCAGTTGTTCCTTTGGATCGAACAATTCGTTGTTTGGGTGACCAACGTCCAGCCTGAGGCTTGCATCATGCTGTTCAGGCTGGTGGCAGTTGCGGGCGTCATACTTTGCATCATCTACGTACCCAAGCTGGCAGAACTCCACGGCGTCAATCCGCACCGCGCACTCTGGCTGACAGCCGCCAATCCCCTCTTTCTCACCAATTTCATTGCCAGTGTCCATAATGACGCACTCATGATTGGTCTGGCCTTGGCAGGCCTGTACTACTGCGCCACCCGCCGGGTGGTCCTCGGCTTGGTGCTGGTGACACTCTCCATTTCGGTCAAGCCAATTACGGTGGTCTTCCTGCCCTTTATTGGCTTGCTCTGGGCGGGCAAGGGTGCGTCATGGCCGCGCAAGATCCTTTTCTGGTTCCTGACAGCCGCCCTGACCTTCGGCCTCCTGTACGCCATGAGCCTGGTCAACGGGTTTGGGTTTGGATGGGTGAAGGGTCTGTCTGCCCCCGGGAGCGTCTGGATCTGGTACGCACCCATCGGCTTGATTGGCCTGGTTGTCGCGTCGATCTTCAACGTCTTTGGACTTGACGGCTGGGGCATGGCCAAGTGGGTTTACGACGCCGGCAAAGTGCTGATGGTGGGAGCCATTGCCTGGCAGGTCTTCCGGGGAGAACACGATCGCCTCATGCGCCGGCTCACCCTTGCCTTTGCGGCGATCGTCTTGTTGGCCCCGATGATCCAGTCCTGGTACGTGGTGTGGCTGATTCCGTTGTTTGCGGTGACAGGTATACGCAATGACTGGCAGGTAAAGGCGGTCTACTTCGTGGTGTCGTTCTTCATGGTCTACGCCATCTCAGACCAACTGGATGTGTTTCCCTATCTTCAAAGCGAGGATCTCGGCCTTGCCCTGACCTTGGCGCGGAACGCGGCAGCCATCATCGCGCTGCTGTTTGCCGTTTACTTGATCTTCGTTGATCCGAAGACAAAGAGCCTTTTCCGCAAGCGCGACGAGCCGGGCCTGCGCCCGATCATCTGAGGAATCGGGCGAGCGTCTTGAGGGCTCCTGTTCCAATGCTTAAAGCGACGACAGAAGCCGTACCGCCTCACGCGTGGAGAGTGGGCTAAGCGCTGGAGCATTCTCTGCCGCGAATGCCCTGACCCATTCGGGGTTCGTCTTGCTGTACTCCCGCAAGGCCCATCCGATGGCCTTGCGGATGAAGAACTCCTTGTCGGCAAGGTTCGGTTTGATGACAGCCGCCAGCAGTCCCGGGTCCGTAAGGCCCTTGGCTGCCAATTGCGCAGTAATGGACGCCCTTCGGATCCACATGTCCTGGTCCGTGGACCATTGGAGCAATAACGGCGTCATGGTGGACCTGTGGGCAAGCAGGAGGCTGCAGAGACGGTGGGCCACCCCGTCGACGAGGTCCCACCACGCGCCGGTGCGAATTATTTCCTCGTAGACCGGCAGCATGCCAAGGTCTTCCTTGACCAACGGCAGGCCCGTCAATTCAATGGCTGCATATCGTTCTTCGCGCGCCTGGGCATTCCGCCATAAATCATGAACGGCCTCGCGAAGGCTGGCGGGTGAAGAGATGGGAAACTGCTTCGCTGCCACCTTGACGATCCTGCGAACTTCAGGCACCCGGATACCCCAGGACGGCATGTCCGACTTCATATATGCCTGGGCTCCCCGGGCTCGCTCAGCGTCCCCCGCGGAGCGAAGTGTTGACCGGATGGCCTCAAGTAAGTCCTTGTTCTCCATGCCCCAACTCTATGACCGGCCGTCCTGGGAAGTATCCAGTCGGGAACTCCTCCTTATTCTCCACGCCATGCAGCCACCTGCCCCACGTAGAGTGGGTCCCATGGCCAGCGGATCCCACGATGATCCAGAACAGCGAATGACCCTGAACAGCGAATGACCCTGAACAGCAAATGCTCACGCCCAGCAAAACCGGAGGAATCCCATGTCCATGCTTAAGACACCGGACCAGATCTCGATAATGCGTGAGGCCGGCAGGGTGGTGGCCAACGCCTTGGCAGCAGTCAGGGAGCATGCCGACGTCGGCGTTTCCCTCAAGGAACTGGATGGGGTCGCTGCGGACGTCATTTCAGGCGCTGGGGCCAAACCGGCCTTCCTGGATTACCACCCGCGGTGGGCAGCGCTCCCGTTTCCCGGGGTGATCTGTGCCAGCGTGAATGACGCTGTGGTGCATGGAATACCAGATGGCTACGTCCTCCAGGACGGGGACCTCCTAAGTGTGGATTGCGGCGCCTTCCTTGAAGGCTGGTGTGGAGATGCTGCCATCAGCTTTATCGTGGGGACGGCAGATCCAGCGGACCAGGCACTGATCGATGCCACAGACGCTGCACTCGCCCGGGGTATCGAAGCTGCCCGGGTGGGCAACAAGATGGGCGACGTCGCCTATGCAATCGGCGGTGAGGCCAAACGTGCTGGATATGGTTTGTTGGCCGATCACGGTGGCCACGGTATCGGCCGGACAATGCACGCCGAACCGCCCGTTCCCAACATCGGCAGGCCGGGCAGGGGCATCAAACTTCAAGAAGGGCTGGTCATTGCCATCGAACCAATGCTCATCCTTGGAGGTAAGGACGACTATTACCACGATGACGATGAGTGGACTCTGCGCTCCTCCAGCGGAAACAGGGCCGCGCATAGCGAACACACCGTGGCGATCACCGCCGATGGGCCCATGATCCTGACCTTGCCGTAGCTGCCTCGATGGCGCGGTTCCACAGCGCACCAGCCGACCGCCTGACCGCCCCGGAATGCCAGTACCCCTGGCTCTGGGTCCTCGTCAAAGCGTGTCAGCAGGAGCTCCTTGCGTTCGTTTGGTGCCGTGGACCTGAACTCCTTGCCGGGGAGGGCGAACCAGCGGCACCAGCACCGGGATGGCTCGCCCTTGACCCCGAATAACTCCTCCAAGGCCTCCCACGATGCAGAAGCGGTCTCCAGCCGGTGGGCTGCTGTGTCGTGTGCCATGGACCCACAATAATCTCCACCCGCGGGGCTGGTCCCACGAGTTTCATCGCGGTCCCCGACGCGGAAGTTCAAGCCCCGGCACCCACCAACTCACCTGTGGTGGTGTTTACCACCAGCGGACCGGTACCGTCCGGGTCATCGACGTCGACTGTTTCTGTCTCCTCCTCCGGGGGCGCTTGTTCGTTGTCGCCGGACTCCCACTCAATCCCCGGATCTCCCAGCTTCCCGGCTGCCTCGCCGGACGGGTTCGAGTCAGCTGGAGCCGACGTCCCGTTCATCCGGGTGAAGTTCGCAGAGCCCCACATGAGATCGTGACCGACTGATTCCGCGTCGACTTCTGCCACATGGTAGATCCTGCCCTCGTGTTCCCACTGCCGCAGGCGTAGCTTTCCGACGACGATGACGCGTTGACCCTTCTTCACGCTGCAGCCGACATGGCCGGCTAAGTAGCGAAACGACTGCACGGTGTACCAGTTGGTATTGCCGTCCACCCATGTATTGCTGGCCCGGTCGTAGCGGCGTTCAGTTGTCCCAAGACGAAATGAAGCAGTGGACGTACCCCGCGTAGTGGTAGAACTCTTGACCTCCGAGGCTACGAAGCCTCGAAGAGTAATGGTGTCGTTCATGGTGGTCCTTCTGGATGTAGGAAAGTGCCCGTCCGGCCCTCTTAGCTTCATCCACGCAACCCGCGCAGGGGAGTACGGTATGTGCCTATGTGAATAACTACCGAACGAATGCCTGTTGTGGAGGAGAAGTACCCATAGGCGTGGGCTGACAGGCTGGAGGTCGAATGCACTGTAAACTCTTTGTGGCGCCAGCGGCTTAGGCTGGTATTGGCGCCAGTGCGCCCCAGTAGCTCAGGGGATAGAGCAGCGGCCTTCTAATCCGCCGGTCGGGGGTTCGATTCCCTCCTGGGGCACGAGAAATCCCCCGGAACCTGCAGGGTTCCGGGGGATTTATTCTTTCAATGCCTGGCACCTGGCCTGTGACTCAAGAAATTTGGGGCTGTGACTCAAGAAATTCCTTGAGGTTCTGAAGAACCGTGCGCCACGTCGCTGCGGAATGCTCCACTTCTTCTTCGCTCTTGTTGTTGCCCTGCGCAATCGTGACTGATGTTCCTTCATCCGCATCGTCGAGTCGGTATTCGACCGTGTGATAGTTCCCGGGGGAATCGGGAAGACCTGACGCAGGACTGTAGTGAGTGGTTTTCAAGAGCTGTAGGGGTTCGAAGGCCAGGATGACGCCCTTGTCCTCGTATGCTTTGCCGTTGTACTCGCCGGAGTACGTGATTGGGTCGCCGACCTTCCACGACGTTTCGACATTGGTCCCGAGGAAGTATTGCTTGATGAGGCCAGGATCCGTCAGGGCCTTCCATACCTGCTCGCGCCGGGCGGCCACCGTGATCGAGGCCTCGGCATTGGGAACTTTTCCTTCCATGATTTCTCCTTCCTGCGGCCCACCCGTCCCGGCGAGCCAGCACTTGGCCCACGCTACGCCCGCCTGCAGCCCGTGGGAATGGCAGAATGGCTATGTGATGAGCAGGGGAACCAGGGTGGAGCAGCCGAGTCGTGCAAGAAATTTTCAGTTGAACGGTAAGGCTGTCGGGACGGCTCTGGTCATTGTTGCTGCGCTGGCGCTGCCTGCATGTGCCGCATCCCCCAAAACACCCACGGCAGGCACCCCTTCTTCAAGCCCCGCGTCCCAACAGCCCGGCGGCGGAACGACTATGGACCCCGCAGTCGTGACCACGAGCACGGCTGTGGAGGCGGCACTTAAGAAAATCGTGGCTGCCAACCCCAAGCCGGATACGGAATCCGTTCGAGCAGCTTTGGTATCGGCTGGCATTCCCAAAGCCAATGTAGAAGTGTCCGTCAGCCGGACGCCCACTGGTCTTGATGTCGATGCGTTGGAAGCTGCGGCGCTGGCAGGCGATAGTTGCGTCATGGGCCAGATCCGGGATGGAGGCGTCGTGATGAGCGTTCTGCCGGTACTTGCCACGGGGAAATGCTTCGTGGGCAGCGTTCGCTAGGAGCACCGCCCCAAGGAGCTGCTGGCAGGGGCCCAATCGCACCGAATGTGAGATCTGTCCGCCTACCCACTAGATTTAAGGGCATGGCGGAATTCATTTACACGATGACCAAGGCTCGCAAGGCCGTTGGCGACAAACTTATTTTGGACGATGTCAGCATGTCGTTCTACCCTGGCGCGAAGATTGGCGTCGTGGGCCCGAACGGTGCTGGCAAGTCCACCATCCTGAAGATCATGGCCGGGCTGGACACTCCTTCAAACGGCGAGGCCCGCCTGAGCCCCGGGTATACCGTGGGCATCCTCTTGCAGGAACCGCCGCTGAATGAGGAAAAGACTGTCCTTGGCAACGTCCAGGAAGGCGTTGGCGAGATCTACGGCAAGATCCAGCGTTTCAACGAGATCTCCGAAGAGATGGCCAACCCGGATGCGGATTACGACACTCTCCTGGATGAGATGGGCAAGCTGCAGGAAGCCATTGACGCTGCCGATGCCTGGGATATCGATTCCCAGCTCGAGCAGGCCATGGACGCATTGCGATGCCCGCCTGCTGATTCCGATGTCACCGTCCTCTCCGGTGGTGAGCGCCGCCGCGTAGCGCTGTGCAAGCTTCTGCTCCAGAAGCCGGACCTTCTGCTCCTTGACGAGCCCACCAACCACTTGGACGCCGAGAGCGTTCTTTGGCTGGAGCAGCACCTCTCCCAGTACCCCGGTGCCGTCCTTGCCGTGACTCACGACCGGTACTTCCTGGATCACGTGGCTGAGTGGATCGCAGAAGTGGACCGCGGCCACCTTTACCCGTACGAAGGTAACTACTCCACCTACCTGGAGAAGAAGAAGGCCCGCCTTGAGGTCCAAGGTAAGAAGGACGCAAAGCTGTCCAAGCGCCTTACCGAAGAACTTGAATGGGTGCGCTCCAACGCCAAGGGCCGTCAGACCAAGTCAAAGGCCCGTCTTGCCCGCTATGAAGAAATGGCTGCAGAGGCCGAGCGCACGCGCAAGCTCGACTTCGAAGAGATCCAGATTCCGCCGGGCCCCCGCCTGGGTTCCGTGGTTATCGAGGCGAAGAACCTGAAGAAGGGCTTCGACGATCGTGTCCTGATCGAGGACCTCTCCTTCTCACTGCCCCGGAACGGCATTGTCGGCGTCATCGGCCCGAACGGTGTGGGCAAGTCCACCTTGTTCAAGACCATCGTTGGCATGGAGCCCCTGGACGATGGTGAGCTCAAGATCGGCGAGTCCGTGAAGATCTCCTACGTGGACCAGTCCCGTGGCGGCATCGATCCCAATAAGTCTCTCTGGGAAGTTGTTTCCGAAGGCCATGACTACATTCAGGTCGGGCAGGTCGAAATGCCTTCACGTGCCTACGTTTCGGCGTTTGGCTTCAAGGGACCGGACCAGCAGAAGAAGGCTGGTGTCCTCTCCGGTGGTGAGCGCAACCGCCTCAACCTTGCCTTGACCCTTAAGCAGGGTGGCAACCTCCTGCTCCTTGACGAGCCCACTAACGACCTCGACGTCGAAACCCTGAGCAGCCTGGAAAATGCCCTGCTCGAGTTCCCTGGCTGCGCCGTGGTGGTCTCCCACGACCGTTGGTTCCTGGACAGGGTAGCAACCCACATCCTCGCCTATGAAGGTGACGACGAGAACCCCTCCAAGTGGTACTGGTTCGAAGGTAACTTCGACTCCTATGAGGAGAACAAGGTGGAGCGCCTCGGCGCTGATGCGGCAAAGCCGCACCGCGTGACGCACCGCCGTCTGACCCGCGACTAACGGGTAGCCACAGACACAAAAAGAGGCCGGTCCCACCAGGGGCCGGCCTCTTTGCTTTAACACCTGCGCTTTAACCTTCCAGCGCACCAACTGCCTACGGAATCCTGACCATCCCCTCCTGTGCCACGGTCGCGACGTGCACGCCTTCGCGGTTGAATATCCGGCCGGTAGCCAAACCACGTGCCCCTTGGGCGCTGGGGGACTCCTGGACGTACAGCATCCACTCGTCCACCCGGACGGGCCGGTGCCACCACATGGCGTGATCGAGACTTGCGACGCTCATACCCGGTGTCATCCAGGCGAGGCCGTGTTTGCGGAGAATGGGCTCCAACAAGGTGTAGTCGCTGGCGTATGCCAACGCGGCCAAGTGCAGCTTGGGATCGTCGGGCAAGGGGCCCATGGTTTTCATCCAGACGGCATTGGTGGCCACGTGCTCGTTGGGCGGTGACACGTAAAGTGCGGGGTCGATGTGGCGGACATCGAACGGCCGCTCCGAGGACATATGCCGTGCCAACGGGTGGTCGAATTGAGCCAGCAACTCAGCCGTGCTGGGCAAGGATTCGGGGTCCGGAATGCCTTCGGGCATTGTCGCTTGATGGTCCAGGCCTTCATCTTGAACCTGGAACGAGGCAATCATGGAAAGGATGGGGACACCGTCCTGATAAGCATGAACGCGCCGCGCCGAGAAGGACCGACCGTCACGCAACCGTTCCACACCGAAGGTGATGGGCTTATTGGCGTCACCGGGACGCAGGAAATAGCCGTGCATGGAGTGCGCCACCCGGTCAGCTTCCACGGTTCGCATGCCAGCCATCATGGATTGGGCTAGAACCTGGCCGCCGAAGACACGATGCCGGGGCTGTTTTTGGGAAGGTCCAAGGAAGATGTCCTCATTGGTCCGGGCTCCGTCGAAGTCACCCAGGTCCAACAGGCCAATCAGGACTTCCGTCGGATCTTCGGCGGGTGCCTCAACCTTGAGGCCAGCGTTCGTGTCAGTCATGGTTCGACTCTAGACGGCCCCCGGACCCCTCTCAACTGCGGACATGCCGGTAGAGTCGATGCTGTGACAGACCTCTTGACCCAGTCCTTCCGCTTTGCCGATCCCAGCGACCTCGTTGACCTGCGGACGTACGTCACGCGTGCCAAGAGCATCGATGACGGTGCCATCCGCCTGCAGGCCGCAGGCCAGGTATTGGCCGCGTACGTGTGTGTGCTCAGGCCACGCATCCTGGGCGAATCGACTCCCACAATCCTTGGGTTACGGACTATGGCACTTGCAGAACCCGCGCAGGCCGATGTCACGGTGACGCTCGCCTCCGTCATGGACCGTCTTGCCCGCTCAGGTGCCGACGACGTCGAGTTGCCCATTCCGCCGTCGACGGTTTCGGAGTCCTGGGCTGGCGTCGGCGCGCCGAGGAGCGGTTGGGAAGTCCTTGGGAAGGTGCTCGACGCCGACCTGAAGTCAGCAGCGGAGGCCGGCATTGCAGAGGTGGCTGGCGTGGTGCCCACTGCCGCCGGAGCTGCCGTTGTGAATACCGCCCGGGCCGCCGTGTGGGGACGAGAACTCCCCGGCCTCAGTGACCTGCCTGCCGGTGCGGCCTTCGCTGCATTCGCCTTGGGATTCCTGGGAGCGGGCGAACAGCAGTTGTTCCGCAATGGACGGTGGTTCCGCTTAAGTGGTCCTCGTGGCCATGTACTGGTCCGCACGGGCGCAGGCTTGGGCCTGGGCTTCTAGCCTCAGACGACCAGAAGCAGACGACCAGGAGCAGACGACCAGGTTCAGACGGCCGAGGGGCTGTTCACCATGGTCAGCGCAGCGCGTTCCATGTAGTCCCAAAGGGTTCCCTCGTGAAGGGGCGGCAACCCCAGCGAGTCCACTGCTGTCCGCATGTGGAAGAGCCAGCGGTCCTTCGCTTCGGGAGTGACGCGGAAGGGCATGTGGCGCATCCGCAGGCGTGGATGGCCGCGCTCCTCACTGTAGGTAGTGGGACCGCCCCAATACTGTTCAAGGAACATGAGGAAGCGCCGTTTGGCCGGTTCCAGGTCTTCTTCGGGGTACATGGGCCGCAGGAGCGGATCCTGCGCCACGCCGTCGTAGAAGACGTCAATCAGCTTCACGAAAGTATCGTGCCCGCCCACAGCTGCATAAAAGCTGTCGGTGTAGGCAGGTTGGCTGAAGGGATCGTTCTGCATGAGCTGGCGTCGTGGACCAGCCTGGGGGTTCGTGTCACTCACTGGCCTTCTCCTCAGCCTTCTTGGCAGCATCATTGTCGTCGGTTTCCGGCGACTCCAACGGAACGTAGTCTCCCTGCGAGCGGTTGCCCACGCGCAGGATTTCACCGTTTCGCAGATACCAGATGGCTCCGTCTTCAGCGCGGACCCGCGTGATGCGCAGGCCCACTGATTCAACGGTACCAATCACTTCGCTGGTGACGATCACATCGCCTATTCCGTACTGGTCTTCGATGGTGATGAAGATACCGGCGAGGAAGTCACGGATCAGCTGCTGTGCACCGAAACCAATGGCGACACCGAGTATTCCCACGCTTGTCAGCAGGGGCGCGACGTCCACGTTCATGAATTTGAGGACGTAAATGATCACGATCACCACCACCACAACGCTCACGAGGCTTGTCAGCAAAGTGCCGATGGTTTCGGCGCGCTGTGACCGGCGTTCGTGGTCCAGCGCGCGGATTGCGGGTTGTACCCATTTGAAGTGGGGCTTCTTGAAGAAGGAGCTGCCCGCGGACACTCGCCGCGTGATGCGCAGGATGATGAATCGCGCCACGATCCACACCAGCAGGCCCACGCCCAAGGTGATGAGGATCGAAACGAAGTCGATTTTCTCCGGTTCGATGGTGATGGTTTCCGCCAGGGGGATGGAGGTCAAGGTGGAATAACTCCTTGTGGTCGGCCCGTGTTCGCCGGGCGCGGAACACTCTGTCCACGTCCAACCCTATCGCCGTAGCGTGACGGTATGCGCATCCTGGTCCTTGGCGGTACTGCCTTCCTGTCAGCTGAAATGGCAAAGCAGGCGCTTGCCTTGGGGCACGAGGTCACGTGTCTTGCCCGTGGCACCCAGGCGAACCCGCCCGACGGCGTGACCTGGGTTCGTGGCGATCGCGCCTTGGGTAGAGCAGCCTATGAGGACGTGAACAGCAGCTGGGACGCGGTTATTGATGTTTCCAGGGATCCTGCTCAGGCGCGGGATGCCCTTGAGGTCTTGGGACCGCCTGCGCGCCATTGGACCTTCGTGTCCAGTTGCTCTGTGTATGCCGATCATTCGGTTCCCGGGGCTGACGAGAACGCTGCGGTCCTTGAACCCCTGCCCGAAGGACAAGCTGGAACCCCGGACACCTATGGCGAATCAAAATCTGCGATCGAGCACATGACGCTCACGCGGGTGGGGCAAAAAGCCCACATTGTGCGGGCAGGTCTCATCGGAGGGCCAGGGGACGGCTCTGACCGTTACGGCTATTGGCCTGGGCGCTTTGCTGCCAATACTGAGCCGGTTCTGGTGCCGAACATTCCGGATGACGCCACCCAGGTCATCGACGTCCGGGACCTCGCCAGGTGGATCATTCAAGGGGCGGAGAAGGGCCTGACGGGCGCTTACAACGCGTCGGGAGATGTAGTTCCGTTCCGCGAGTACATTTCGGAATCCTGCCGCGTGGCCCTGGGCCAGGAGAGGCAGCCGGACAGGGAGGAGTGGCCACCGTTGAGCCAAACAGTCCAGGCCGACGAAGACTGGCTGGTGGAGCAGGGCGTTGAGTACTGGGCCGGGCCGGACTCACTTCCCTTGTGGTTGCCAGCGGACCACGACGGCTTCCAATCGCGAAGCAATCAAGCCGCCAAGGTCCTCGGTATGACGTTGCGCCCATGGCAGGAGACTCTCCGGGACGCCTTGGACTACGAGCGCAGCCTGGGCTTGGAAAGGGAGCGCAAGGCAGGCTTAAGCCGCGAAACCGAACGCAGGCTGGTAGGACTCCTGCGGGAACAAAGGACCTAAGGCGGGTTCAACAGCCTCAGGCCGCTGCCGACGTCGTGATTGGTTCGTGCAGGACGGGGAAGTTGACGCTGCGGGCTATGAAACAGACCTGGTTGGCTTCGTGGTGAAGTTGGGCCATCAATGCCGAATGAGCCGGGTCTGCGATGGTGACATGGGGCTTCAGGGTCACGCTCTCGAACTGACCGCTGCCATCACGATTCAGCTTCATGACGCCCTCGGCGTTGTCCTCGTAACCGGTAACCACAACTCCATGTCTTACCGCCACGTGGAGGAACGAGAGCATGTGGCATTGCGCCAGGGCAGCAAGCAGGAGTTGCTCCGGGTTGTAGCGTGTGCGGTCGCCGTGGAAGGTCGGGTCCGAGGAACCCTTCAAGATCGGAAGGCCCGGGATATCGACATCATGATCCCGCGAGTACCCTCGGTAGCTTTCTGTACCGACGCCCAGGTTTCCAGTCCAGCGGACGGTCAATGCATAGTGGTGTTCGTTGAGGCCCATGCGGACAGTTTAGCCATCAGCCAAACAGCGCCAGCACAGGCCCCAACGGACTTGCTTAGGCGTCTGCGTCCACGTCCACGTCCGCTGCCCGGGCACGGAGCGCCCGCGCCACTGCGTCCCGGTTTTCCAGCATCATGCGGCGCAGCGCTGCACTTTCTTCGGGCAGGTTCGCGAGGAACTCGTCCGTGCGGTCCACCGTGGCCTGGGTTGTGAGTTGCGCCGGGTAGAGGCCCACGACGATCTGCTGGGCCAAGGCGTGCGTGCGTTCTTTGACAATCCCGGGGACCGCTTCAAAGTACTTTTCCGCGTACGGCTCCAGCAGGCTGGTGTCAGGCACCCGCATGAAGCCGGCCACCGCTGAGGCTTGCAGGGCGTTGGAGAGTTCGCCCTTGACCACGATGGAATCCCACGCCGCAGCCTTGGCCCCGGCTGTGGGAATAGCGGCCTTGGCCTGTGCCGCGGCATTTTGGCCGGTGGAGGTGTTGTCGCGGGCGAGTTCCTGGTCGATGCGCTCCTGGCCCTGCCTGCCGCCGGCCACCAAGGCAGTTAGCAGCTCCCACCGCATGTCCTGGTCGACGGTGAGGCCCTCAAGCGTGTCGGTCCCGTCCAGCAGCGCTTGGATGCGATCCAGCTGATCCCCGCTCCGTGAAAGTTGAGCATAGGACTTCACGAACTGCAGCTGCGCATCCGAGCCGGCTTCCACTTCGGAGGCGAGGTCCCACAACTTGTCGGCGGAGGCAATCGTTGCGTTCTGCTTGTGCTCGGCTGCCACGTAGTAGGTCAGCGTCGTGGCAAGCTGCCGCAATTGGACGAGGATCACCGAGGAGTCTGTTTCCTCTGCGATGTTTGCCAGGATCAGGTCGACGTAGCCGCGCGCGGGAGTTTCTCCGTCCCGTGCCGCATCCCACGCCGAACCCCAGACCAGCGTGCGGGGCAGGCTGGCGGCAAAATCCTTGAGATGCGCTTTCGCTGTGGCCAGCGAGTGAGCATCCAGGCGTACCTTGGCGTAGGCGAGATCGTCGTCGTTGAGCAGGATGAGGTCCGGGCGTGCAAGGCCAGCCAAGGTGGGGACTTCGGTCCGAGGGCCCTCGACGTCCAGCTCCTCGCGATGCGTCCGCTCCAGCTTGCCCTGTTCGGAAAGGTTGTAGAAGCCCACCGCAAGGCGGTGAGGGCGGAGGGTTGGTTGTTCATCGATCGCGGACTGCAGGATGCTGAACGCGGTGATGGTGCCGTCGGCGTCCACGTCCACCTCGGGAGCGAGGGTGTTCACGCCGGCGGTTTCAAGCCAGAGCTTGCCCCAAACGTCCAAGTCACGGCCGCTTGCGGCTTCAAGTTCCACCATGAGATCAGCCAGCTCAGTGTTCTTCCAGGCGTGCTTGGCAAAATACGCGCGCACCCCGGACATGAACTGCTCGGGTCCAACCCAGGCCACCAATTGCCGCAAGACAGAGGCGCCCTTGGCATAGGTGATGCCATCGAAGTTGACTTCCACATCTTCAAGGTTGTTGATTTCCGCGAAGATCGGGTGCGTGGTGGGCAGTTGGTCCTGACGGTAGGCCCAGGACTTCTCCACCGAGGCGAAGGTGGTCCACGCCCGGTCGAAGGCAGTGTTTTCCACGGCGGCCAGGTGGGACATGTACTCGGCGAAGGACTCGTTGAGCCAGAGGTCGTTCCACCAGCGCATGGTCACCAGGTCCCCGAACCACATGTGCGCGAGCTCGTGCAGGACCGTGATGGCACGGCGCTCGATCTGCGCACCGGCGACCTTGCCGCGGAAGATGTATCCCTCCAGGATTGTCACGGCACCTGCGTTTTCCATCGCGCCGGCATTGAACTCCGGGACGAACAGCTGATCGTACTTTTCAAACGGGTACGGGCAACCGAACTGTGCCTCGAAGAATTCGAAGCCCTGGCGGGTCAGTTCGAAGATGTTGTCCGCGTCCAGGTACTGCATCAGGGATTTGCGCGCGAAGACGCCGAGCGGAATGACCCTGCCATCCGAACTTGTCACCTCGGAACGAATGGACTGGTACGGTCCGGCTATCAGGGCGGTGACATACGAGGACAAACGCGGCGTGGGAGCGAATTCCCACACGGACCTGCCTCCACCGTCCTCGCCTCCATCAGTTTCAACCGGTACCGGCGTGGGGGAGTTGGAGACGACGTCCCAGTGGGAGGGAGCGGTGACGTGGAACGTGAAGCTGGCCTTCAGGTCCGGCTGCTCGAAGACAGCGAACATCCGCCGGGAATCCGGAACCTCGAACTGGGTGTAGAGATAGACCTCCCCATCCACCGGATCCACGAAGCGGTGGAGGCCCTCGCCCGTGTTCATGTACCGCGCATCGGCGACGACTATGAGTTCATTCTTGGCAGCGAGGTTTGGAAGTTGGATGCGGATGCCATCAGAAACCTCGGCGGGATCCAGTTCGGTGCCGTTAAGGGTAACGCTGTGAACGCTCTCGGTGACGGCGTCGATAAATGTCGTGGCTCCAGCCTGTGCCGAAAACTTCACCACGGTGGTGGATCCGAAGACCTCGGCACCCTTGGTCAGATCCAGGGTGACGTTGTAGGACTCGACATTGAGTATTTCAGCGCGCTGCGCAGCTTCGTCGCGCGTCAGATTAAGGCCTGGCAAGTGGTGCCTCCAGAGGTTGGGGTGACCGGCCGGGGCAGGTCCGGTCGATGGTGTGAAGCCATTCTTTCACTCCACGCGCCGATGGCAAGGAGGTGCCACCACAGTGTCGCCGCCACGGAGTAGCTTTGAACCATGGGAACGTTCAGGGAGTCTCTTGATATCCGCGCACTCAGGTTTGCACTCGCCTTTCCGTTGCTGCTGGCCACAGGTTTCGTCGTATGCGCACAGATGGTGCGAAACGATCTTCCTGATCCCGTAGCAGTCATGTGGAACGCCGACGGCGGCAGCGCCTTTGCTCCCTTCGGCGCCTATGTAGCCGGCGGCGCGGCCATGATCACCTTTTTCGGTTGGGTCGCCTTCCTGCAGGCCGTACCGCTATCACGACCGGTGGTCATGCGCAGGGTCATGATGGGCCTTGGCCTCATGGTGAGCCTCTTCGTGACAACAGTGCTGGCTGCCGGGCTGGTAGGACAATCGGGACTGGAGGACGCGCGCGCTTCCCACGTTGATCCGATCGTCCTCGCCATGGGCAGTGGTGCGGCCGTGTCCTTGGGAGTCGTCCTCATGTTCGCCTTCAAACCGGATCCCCGGTGGACGCGGGAGGATGACGAAGCCCTTGAGGCCGCACGTTTGCACGTCACGGACCCGGACCTCGCAAGGGATACGCTGCGCATGTGGGTCCATGCCCGCAGTTCAGTTTTCATCATGATCATCGTGTCCACGTTGTTTCCAGCCGCGCTGATCGCGATAGCCGTCCCATGGCTGGGAGCCTTGGTGGCCGCAGTGGCGATGGTTGGTGCAGGCTTCCTCTTCGCCCGCGTCCGGGCTGACAGGGGAGGGCTGCAGGTCTTCGCAGGCGGCATAGTGCGGGTCCTGACCGTTCCCGCCGTCGACATCGCGGCAGCAGCTCCAGCTGACGTGAAAGCCGCAGACTTTGGTGGATGGGGTTGGCGGCATCATGACGACGCAACAGCGATGCTGGTCAGCAGCGGACCGGCCGTCGTAGTAAGGAAACTTAATGGAGGAAGGGTTGCGCTCAGTGCAGGGACTACGGCAACCGCGGACGAACTCGCCGGTATCCTGAACCGGGCTGCCGAGCGGGCCCACCACGGCGGGCAACCCCAGCAACCCGGGGCGCGGTAACCTAGGTAGCGCATCCCACACCGCCGCGCCCGGCCAGGTGCCGTACCGGCGCGCCAGAAAGAATGGACTTCCCGTGACTACACCCCGCGTCCACATCGCCACCGACCACGCCGGCATGGAACTCAGCGCCCACCTGGTCAGCCACCTCACGGCCAAGGGCTACGAGGTTGTGGACCACGGACCCAAGGAATATGACGCACTGGATGACTACCCGTCCTTCTGCATCAATGCAGGAGTTGCAGTGGTGGCTGACCAGCAAGCAGGCGTGCACGCGCTGGGCATCGTTCTGGGTGGTTCAGGAAACGGTGAACAAATTGCCGCCAACAAGGTCAAGGGTGTGCGTGCCGCGCTGGCCTGGAACCTCTCAACCGCCAAGCTCGCCCGCGAGCACAACGACGCCAACGTAGTGGCCGTTGGCGGCCGCCAGCATACGGTGGAAGAAGCAACCGAACTCATTGAGGCCTTCCTGCAGGAACCTTTCAGCAATGATGAACGCCACATCCGCCGTATCGGCAAGATTGCGGCTTACGAGACCACCGGCGAGATCGTCGAGTAGTGCCTGAGGGGCACTCCATCCATAGGCTGGCCCGCCAATTCCACGATGTTTTTGGCGGCCGGCGTTTGGATGTTTCCAGTCCACAGGGGCGATTCACGGCAGGTGCCGAGCTTCTGAGCGGTCATGTGATGGTTGAAGCTGTTGCCCACGGAAAGCAGCTGTTCCTCAGGTTCGATCACGATCTTCTCCTCCACGTTCACCTTGGTCTTTATGGCGCTTGGAGCTTTGGCGGCGATAGCTCCTTCACGGGGGCGTCCAGCATTGGCGCGCCTCGCCGAATCGGTGAGCGCGAGACTGCCTCATCCGTTGCTGAGGTGGAGCCCGGTGCTGACGTGGAGTACACCGGGCCTCCCGCCCCGGTGGGTGCAGTCCGCGCCCGCCTGGTGTCGGACAACGGCTGGGCCGATCTTCGTGGCGCCACCACTTGCGCCGCTGTTACGTCCCATGAAGCCGAAGGCGTACTGGGCCGGCTGGGTCCTGATCCGCTGCGTAACCGCCCGGGGGACCGGGACGAGTTCGTCCGTCGGTTGCGACGCCGCAAGACGGCCGTGGCTTTGCTGTTGATGGATCAATCGGTGCTGGCCGGGGTCGGCAATATTTATCGTGCCGAGGTCCTCTTTCGTCAGGCTGTGGATCCATGGACTCCCGGAAACACGATTGATGCCGAGACGGCGGGCAAGTTGTGGGATGACGCCGTCCTTGCAATGTCCGACGGCGTACGCGACGGCCGGATTGTCACCACGCCGCCAGCGCTATGGACCGGTAACGGCGCCTTAGCGCCCGACGCCGATGCCCACTTTGTCTATAAGCGCGAAGGGCAGCCCTGCCGCGCTTGCGGAACGCTGGTAGGCATGGCCGAAATCGGCGCCCGCAAACTTTACTGGTGCCCTGGCTGCCAGGTGTAGCGTCGGCTGCAACAACGAAAAAGCCCCAATCCGAGGATTAGGGCTTTTTACTGGAGGGGACGACGGGAATCGAACCCGCGTAATCAGTTTGGAAGACTGAGGCTTTACCATTAAGCTACGTCCCCGAATGGATCTCCTGTGCGATCCCTGTATGGATCACTCGCTCAGGACATCTTCCCGGTGGCTGTTCAAGCCGGGTACAACTAAACCTAATTCCGGCGTCGGTGTCAAATGTGCATTCAGGGCCTGCTTGCCCGTAGACTGTCCTGTGCATTCGGGGTGTAGCTCAGCTTGGCTAGAGCGCCTGCTTTGGGAGCAGGAAGTCGCAGGTTCAAATCCTGTCACCCCGACTCTGTGTTTCGTGTCCGCCTCAGGGATGCGGCAGAACCCCATACCCACAAAATCAGGAGTACTTAGACTGTGAAGAGCGCTGTCGAGAACCTCACCCCCACGCGGGTCAAGCTCAACGTTGAGGTTCCCTTTGAGGAACTGAAGCCGAGCATCGATGCCGCTTACAAGACTGTTGCTTCGCAGATCCAGGTCCCCGGATTCCGCAAGGGCAAGGTTCCGTCCAAGCTGATTGACCAGCGTGTTGGTCGTGGCTATGTCCTGGAAACCGCCATCAACGATGGCCTCAACGGCTGGTACCAGGCCGCTGTCCAGGAAACGGGTGTTCGCCCCCTGAGCCGTCCCGAAGTTGAGATCACTGAGGTTCCGGACCCGTCCGCAACCGATGGCGAGCTTAAGTTCCAGGTGGAAATTGACGTTCGCCCCGAGATCGAACTGCCGGACTACGCAGGCATCAAGGTTGAGGTTGCTGCGGCTGAGTCCTCCTCCGAAGACGTCGACAAGGCCCTGGACGAACTGCGTGGCCGCTTCGGCACGCTGAAGTCCGTGGAGCGTCCCGCCCAGAACGAGGACTTCCTCACGATCGACATCACCGCAACGATCGATGGCGAAGAAATCGACTCGGCCTCCGGCTTGTCCTACCAGGTTGGTGCCGGCACCATGCTTGAGGGCCTGGACGAGGCCGTGACCGGCCTGTCCGCAGACGAAGAAGCAATCTTCGACACCACACTCGTTGGCGGCGACCACGCCGGCGAGGCAGCCCAGGTCAAGGTTGTTGTCAAGGCCGTCAAGGAGCGCGAGCTTCCTGAAGCCAACGACGACTTTGCACAGCTGGCCTCGGAATTCGACACCCTTGATGAGCTCCGCGAGGACCTCGCCAAGCAGGCTGCAGATTCCAAGGTCGTCGGACAGGGTGTTGAGGCCCGCGACAAGGTTCTGGACAAGCTTGTAGAGCTCGTCGAGGTCCCGGTTCCGGCTTCGGTTGTCGAAGAGCAGATCGAAGCTCACTTCAACCCGGAGAACGCCCACGGCGAAGGTGACCACGACACCGAGGAGCACCGCGCCGAGGTCAAGGCAAACACTGAGCGCGCCTTCCAGAACGAGGTCATCCTTGACGCCATTGCGGACAAGGAAGAAGTTGACGTCAGCCAGAACGAGCTGATCGACTACATCGTCAGCACCGCAAGCCAGTACGGCATGGATCCGAACCAGTTCGCCCAGATCATCGATCAGAGCGGCCAGGTCCCCATGATGGTTTCCGAGGTACGCCGCCGCAAGGCACTGGCCGTTGTGCTGGGCCAGGCCGAGGTCGTTGACTCTGAAGGCAACAAGGTTGACCTGAGCGATTTCGTCCGCCCTGCCGGCGAAGTTGCTGCCGATGAGGCTGCACCTGTCGAAAGCGGCGAGGAAGCGGATGTTGTCGCCAGCGATGACCCCGCAGCCGTGAAGTTCTAGTCAATAACGCATCTACCGACCCCGGATCAGTGATCCGGGGTCGGTTTGTTTTAAGCCCTGAACGGACAAGCCCTCAAACAATCAGGGCGCCGGATCCGCGGGCCTGCTTCAATCGTGCGCCGTCAGCGAACAGCGCGATTCCGGCGAACAAATCCTCAGTGAAAACGGTTAGTGTCCAAGTAGTGAAGTTCAGTGAGGTCACTGGCACCAGCGAGAGGTAAGTACTTATGTCACAGCAATCAGAGGCTCCCCGGATGGCAACTGTCGATCCCGCAGCCCAGGACAACTACATCTACAACCGCCTGCTGAAAGAGCGCATCATCTGGCTTGGCTCTGAAGTCCGTGACGAGAACGCCAACGCCATCTGCTCCCAGCTGCTCCTCCTCTCGGCTGAAGACCCCGAGAAGGACATCTACCTTTACATCAACTCACCCGGTGGCTCCGTGACGGCCGGCATGGCCATCTACGACACCATGCAGTTCATCCCCAACGATGTTGTCACTGTTGCCACCGGCCTGGCTGCTTCCATGGGGCAGTTCCTGCTCTCCTCCGGGACCAAGGGGAAGCGCTACGCCACCCCCAACGCCCGTATCCTCATGCACCAGCCTTCCGGTGGAATCGGTGGCACTGCCTCGGATATCAAGATCCAGGCCGAACTGATCCTGCACATGAAGAAGGTCATGGCGGAACTCACCGCTGAACAGACAGGTCAGACTGTGGAGACCATCCTCAAGGACAATGACCGCGACAAATGGTTCACGGCCACAGAGGCTTTGGAGTACGGCTTCTTCGATAAGATCTCGGCTCACGCAGGCTCGGTAGCTGGTGGCGGTGGAACGGCCAACCAGTCGAACTCCGAGCCAGGCTCCGAAAACTAACCGGCACCAAGAACCACTGAAACCCCCAGGAGTAATGACATGAACTACAACTTCGGATGGTCTGCCGGTAATCTCCCAACCAGCCGCTACGTCCTGCCCCAGTTCGAAGAGCGCACACCGTACGGCTTCAAGCGCCAGGACCCGTACACCAAGCTGTTCGAGGACCGCATCATCTTCCTCGGCGTCCAGGTTGACGACGCTTCTGCCGATGACATCATGGCCCAGTTGCTGGTCCTTGAATCGACGGATCCGGACCGCGACATCACGCTGTACATCAACTCGCCAGGCGGATCGTTTACGGCCATGACGGCGATCTACGACACGATGCAGTACATTCGTCCGGAGATCCAGACGGTGTGCCTGGGCCAGGCAGCCAGTGCGGCTGCTGTCCTGCTTGCAGCGGGAACTCCCGGCAAGCGGCTGGCACTGCCGAACGCACGCGTGCTGATCCACCAGCCGGCGTTGTCCGGCGGCCAGGGCGGCCAGGCATCCGACCTCGAGATCCAGGCTGCTGAAGTTATGCGCATGCGTACATGGCTTGAGGACACTTTGGCACACCACTCGGGCCGCACGTCCGAACAGGTCAACAACGACATCGAGCGCGATAAGATCCTCACCGCGGCCGAGGCCATGAGCTATGGCCTGATCGACCAAGTGCTGGACTCCCGCAAGATCAAGCCCCAGGCAATCGCCCGGTAGCATACGGAAATCGACGCCGGTGCGGTTCGCGAAATATGAACCGCACCGGCGTTCTGTTTCCACCCAAGCAGCCCATTGTGACCTAGAGTGGATGGTGTCACGGTGGTGCCAACCCCGGCCACGCTGCACACTTAAGTACGGCCCGGTGCCGCATCACCCGCATGTAACGAAGGGATTCCCACATGGCTCGGATTGGCGAGAGCACGGATCTGCTGAAGTGTTCTTTCTGCGGAAAGAGCCAGAAGCAGGTACGGAAGCTGATTGCCGGGCCCGGTGTCTACATCTGCGATGAGTGCATCGAGCTTTGCAACGAGATCATCGAAGAAGAACTTGCGGAAGTTTCGGACCTTGGCAGCTTCGAACTCCCCAAGCCCCGTGAGATCTTCGATTTCCTGCAGGAATACGTCATCGGTCAGGAACCTGCCAAGCGGTCGCTGGCGGTTGCCGTGTACAACCACTACAAGCGCATCCAGGCCGGCCATGCTCCCAAGGCCGGCAGCCTTGGTGAGGGACCTCATCACGAGGATGTGGAGATCGCCAAATCCAACATCCTGCTGATTGGCCCAACCGGCTGTGGCAAGACGTACTTGGCGCAAACGCTCGCACGGAGGCTGAATGTGCCCTTCGCTGTAGCCGATGCCACTGCGCTCACGGAGGCAGGCTACGTCGGCGAGGATGTTGAGAACATCCTGCTCAAGCTCATCCAGGCCGCCGATTACGACGTCAAGAAAGCCGAACAAGGCATTATCTACATTGACGAGATCGACAAAATTTCACGCAAGAGCGAGAACCCCTCGATTACCCGGGATGTCTCCGGCGAAGGAGTCCAGCAGGCCCTGCTGAAGATCCTCGAAGGCACGGTCGCCTCCGTGCCGCCCCAGGGTGGACGTAAGCATCCGCACCAGGAATTCATCCAGATCGATACCACCAATGTGCTCTTCATCGTGGCAGGCGCATTTGCCGGTCTCGAGGACATCATCGGTTCCCGGTCCGGGCGCAAGGGCATCGGCTTCGGGGCGCCGCTGAATGAGGTCCGGGACAACGTGGACACCTACGGTGAAGTCATGCCCGAGGACCTGCTGAAGTTCGGACTCATTCCGGAGTTCATCGGCCGCCTGCCGGTGATCACCACGGTCTCGAATCTCGACCGTCCTGCGTTGATTCAGATCCTTTCCACTCCCAAGAACGCCTTGGTGAAGCAATACCAGAAGATGTTCCAGTTGGATGGTGTGGAGCTGCAGTTCGACGACGACGCGTTGGATGCCATCGCAGACCAAGCTCTTGAGCGCGGCACCGGCGCCCGCGGCTTGAGGGCCATCATGGAAGAAGTGTTGCTGCCCGTCATGTTTGATCTCCCGAGCAGGGATGACATCGCAACTGTGGTCATAACCGCTGATGTCGTGGAAAACAAGGCACAGCCGACCATGATTGGCCACGACGTCGTAGCGAAGCGCCGGAATAAGTCGGCCTAGCCACCCGTTGGCCTAGTAAGCGGCGGTTCACTGAATCCGCCTTGCCCTACGCCCGTTTTCACTCTTTCAAGGAGTTTCCTGTGCCCGAACAGAATTTGCCTGAACAGAATTTGCTTGAGCAGCCCGTCAACAAAGCCGATTTCTGGTTCGATCCCGTTTGTCCCTTCGCATGGATCACATCGCGCTGGATCGGCGAGGTGGAACAAGTGCGTGGTATTGAGACCGAATGGCATGTCATGAGCTTGTCCGTCCTGAATGAGGGCCGTGACCTTCCCGGGAATTACAGGGCAATGATGGACGACAGCTGGGGTCCTGTTCGCGTGATCATTGCTGCCCAGGAGCTCCATGGCAGCAGCTATATTAAGCCGTTGTACGACGCCATGGGGGAGCAGATCCACCATGAAGGCAACAAGGACCGCAGTTCCGTGATCCAGAAAGCGCTGGCAGAGGTAGGCCTTCCTGCTGAGCTGGCACGCTTCGCGGACTCCGAGGAGTACGACGCCAAGCTGCGAGCCAGTCACGAGGCCGGCATCTCCTTGGTGGGCCAGGATGTCGGAACACCCGTGGTCGCCGTAAATGGCACGGCCTTCTTCGGCCCGGTACTCACCCGGATTCCGAGGGGCGAAGAGGCGGGACAGCTTTGGGATGCCACGGTAACCCTAGCCGGGTACCCACACTTCTTCGAACTCAAGCGCAGCCGCACCGAAAGCCCTGAGTTCAACTAGGGAAAGCCCGGGATTCAACTGGCTGGGGTTCAGCGCCCTACTTCAGGAAGCGTGATGTGCGCCGGTCCGCGAGGATCTTTCCATGGGTTTGGCAGGTGGCACAGTACTGAAGTGAGGTGTCGGCGAAGGACACCTCACGCACTGTATCTCCGCAAACAGGGCACGGCAGCCCGGTCCGGGCATGCACCCTGAAATTGCTTCGCTTGGTGTCCTTCAGCTCGCTGGAAGGCTTTCCGGCTGCCGCGTTGACGGCACCCACCAGAACTTCCTGCATGGCATCGTAGAGCCGCTGCACCGTTTCGCCGTCGAGCGTCTTGGCGATGGCAAAGGGCGAGATTTTGGCAGCGTGCAGAATCTCGTCGCTGTAGGCGTTGCCGATCCCTGCGATAACACTTTGGCTGCGGAGAAGCCCCTTGATCTGTTGGGAGCTTGACCTCAGGATTGCTGCCAAGGCTTCTTCGTCGAAATCGGGGCTGAGCGGCTCAGGGCCCAGGGTTGCGATTCCAGGAACATCCAAGGGATCCCGGACCACGTAGATGGCGAGGCTTTTCTTGGTGCCGGCTTCTGTCAGGTCAAGGCCGATATGGGCATCGTCGGACTCCCGGTGCAGCAGTAGCCTGGCCGCGATATTGCTCTTGCCCATGCGCAACCCTGCTGATGAGGGATGCTCCGTATAGCGGACCCAGCCAGCTTTTGCCAGGTGGAAAACGAAAAACAGGCCGTCAGCATCGAGGCAAATGAACTTGCCGAAGCGCTGCGTGCCCTGGATGCTCCGGCCCTCAAGTGCGCTGTATGGCGGATCAGCGGTCTTCAGGGCGGCGATGGAGTTAATGCGGACGCTGTTCAGTACAGCTCCGTGGAGCTGGGTGTCCAGATACGTGCACAGGCCGTGCACTTCGGGAAGTTCCGGCATGACCATACTCTGCCATAGCTTTGCCCCGGCTGCAGGAAAAGCTATGCGAAAGGGCCCCGTAGAACTACAGGATTGTAGTTCTGCCGGGCCCCTTGTGCATGGACCCGGGCGGGACCACAATGGTTCTTACCCACTTCGAAAGAAGAGGGACACGGAAACCAAAGATTCAGTGATATGCAACCAACGCAGCCTTTGGCAAAGTTGGAAGCAAGCTACCAGTGACGAGGTAGTAAGACCTGAAATTCCGAGGATTCCGCCAGACTGTCAAGCCGTCACCAGACAGCCGAAAAGTCGAAGCCCCACCAACGGCAAAACGCTGATGGGGCTTCCCCTTTGCCCAAAAATTCTAGACGGCGGGCGTTTCTTCTGCTGGTGCCAGGACGACGTCGCTGACCGTCAGCTCACCCTCGCCGGACTGGAGTGCAATCTCCTGGGCGTTAGCGGCGGCCTTCAGGTCTCCGAGTCCGGCCTTCAACTGTGCAACCAGCATTTCATTGGCCGTGATGGAGGCCGAGAGTACTGCGGTGCGCTGCTTCACTTTGGCCTCGGACTTGGCCTTGCGGATGCCACTCAGTGCTACGCCAACAGTGCCAAGCATCGTGGTGTCGCCGTCGGCGATTTCCAGTGCGGCCGGCCACTGGGCGCGGTGAACCGAGCCAGTGCGCCACCAGCTCCACACCTCTTCGGTTGCGAAGGGCAGGAACGGCGCGAAAAGGCGCAGCAAGGAATCCAAGGTGGTGGCCAGGGCAGCCAGCACGGATGCTTGCTCCGAGTCCCCGGCCGCACCGTAGGCGCGGTCCTTGATCAACTCGACGTAGTCATCAGTGAACTGCCAGAAGAATGACTCGCTGATCTGCAGTGCCCGGGCGTAGTCGTAGTTTTCGAAGGCCTTGGTGGACTGGGCCACGACGTCCGACAACTGAGCGAGCAGCGCCCGGTCCAGCGGATTGGTAAGCACGGAGAGATCGCTGGACACCACAGAGTTTTCGGTGGCGCCAAGGTTCAATACGAACTTGGAGGCGTTGAGCAGCTTGATGGCCAACCGACGGCCGATCTTCATCTGCGCGATCTCATACGCCGTGTCTGCGCCGAGCTTGGCCGAAGCTGCCCAGTAGCGGACGGCGTCTGAGCCGAACTCGTTCAGGACGTCCGTGGGGACAACCACGTTGCCCTTGGACTTGGACATCTTTTTGCGATCCGGGTCAAGAATCCATCCGGAGATAGCTGCGTGCTTCCAAGGCGCGCTCTTCTGCAGGGCATCGGCACGGACAGCGGAGGAGAACAGCCACGTGCGGATGATGTCGTGACCCTGGGGGCGGAGGTCGAAGGGGTAGACCTTTGAGAACAGTTCCTCGTCACGGCTCCAGCCACCCACGATCTGCGGGGTAAGGGAGGAGGTGGCCCAGGTGTCCAGGACGTCCGCGTCACCTGTGAAGCCGTTGGCCTGATCGCGCTGCGCTTCCTCAAAGCCAGGGGCTGCATCTGCGGCGGGATCCACGGGGAGCATGTCGTCCGGGGGCAGGATGGGGTGGTCGTAGTCCGGGTTGCCCTGCGCATCCAGGGGGTACCAGACGGGGATGGGCACGCCGAAGAAGCGTTGGCGCGATACGAGCCAGTCGCCGTTCAGTCCTGCAATCCAGTTCTCGTAGCGGGAGCGCATGAAGGAGGGGTGGAAGGCGATTTCCTGGCCGCGGCCGATCAGGCGTTCGCGGCGTTCTTCGTCTCGCCCGCCGTTGCGGATATACCACTGGCGTGAGGTCACGACCTCCAGGGGCTTGTCGCCCTTTTCGAAGAAGTTCACAGGGTGCGTGATCTTCTTTGGTTCGCCGTCCAACAGGTCTGCTGCAGTGAGGAGCTCTACGACTGCTTCTTTAGCGGAGAAAGCCGTCTTGCCGGCGATCGCAGCGTAGGCTTCCTTGCCGGCGTCGGTGGTGATCCATTCCGGGGTTTCGGCGATGATGCGGCCGTCGCGGCCCATGATGGCGCGTGTAGGCAACTGCAGTTCACGCCACCAGGTGACGTCGGTGAGGTCACCAAAGGTGCAGACCATGGCAATGCCGGAACCCTTGTCCGCCTTGGCGAGCGGGTGGGCCTTGACTTCAAGCTCTACATCGAACAGCGGGGATTTCACTGTTTTGCCGAAGAGCGGCTTGTACCGTTCGTCGTCGGGGTTTGCCACCAGGGCAGCGCAGGCGGCAAGAAGCTCCGGGCGCGTGGTTTCGATGAAGATCTTTTCGCCGTCTTCGGTGAAGAAGGGGTAGCGGTAGTACGCGCCGGCAACCTCGCGGTCCTCCAGCTCAGCCTGGGCAACGGCGGTGCGGAAGGTAACGTCCCACAGCGTGGGCGCCTCGGCCATGTAAGCGTCGCCGGCAGAGAGGTTGGCGAGGAAGGCTCGCTGGGACACCGCACGGGAGGTGTCGTCGATGGTGCGGTAGGTCAGGTCCCAGTCCACGGACAAACCGAGGGTCTGGAAGAGGTTCTCGAAGACTTTCTCATCCTCAACAGCGAGTTCCTCGCACAGCTCGATGAAGTTCTGCCGGGAAACGACGTCGAAATCGCGCTGGTTCTTGGCAGGCTGTGCGGGAGGGCGGTAGTCGGCGTTGTAGGGGATGGCGGGATCGCAGCGCACACCGTAGTAGTTCTGGACGCGACGCTCGGTGGGCAGGCCGTTGTCGTCCCAACCCATGGGGTAGAAGACGTTCTTTCCGGTCATGCGCATGTAGCGGGCCTGGACGTCCGTCTGGGTGAACGAGAACATGTGCCCCACATGCAGGGAGCCCGAGGCGGTCGGCGGGGGAGTGTCGATCGAGTAGACCTGTTCCCGGGTGGTGTCCGGATTGAACTTGTAGGTTCCTTCGTCCAGCCAGCGCTGCGTCAGCGCGGCCTCCAGGCCTTCAAGGGCCGGTTTGTCGGGAACGTTGATGGGGGCGGTGGCGGGCGTGTCTGTACCCTGCGTTGATTCAGCCATGGGTCAATTGTTTCATGGCCCAGGCCGGCGGCTTGCCGTAGCATGCCGTCATGGCTGGCCATCAAAGCGTTTTCGTCCTCAAACGCATCTACGATGAACCCACTGACGACGACGGCTTCCGGGTTTTAGTGGACCGTCTCTGGCCGCGCGGGGTGTCCAAGGACAAAGCCCACTTGGATCTTTGGCTCAAGGACGTTGCCCCATCGCCGCCGTTGCGGACCGGGTTCGCCCACATGCAGGAACGATTCGCCGATTTCAGGCAGCAGTACGAGGCTGAGTTGGACGGAAATCCCGCAGTTCCGACCTTGCTGGAGTTGGCGGCGTCGAATCCGCGGGTCACCCTGCTTTATGCCGCACGGGATCCGCAGGTCAACCATGCCGCGGTGTTACGCGACTTCCTGCTCGGCCGAGCAGATGCTTGAGGCCTGCGGATAGTGTGGTGCCATGACTTTGGCAGCACAGACGGCTCATCCAGTACAGAACAAAACGGCAGTAGTAACCGGCGCGAGCACGGGCATTGGCGAGGCTACGGTGCGGGCGCTGGCCTCCACAGGCTGGAAGGTCTTTGCGGTTGCCCGCAGGGCCGATCGGTTGGGCGCGCTGGGTGCCGAAACCGGCGCCATTCCGTTCGCGGCTGACATCACCAGCGACGACGACGTGGCAGCCCTTTTGCAGGCTGTTTCCAAAGCCGGGGGAGCCGATACCCTCATCAACATTGCCGGCGGTGCCCGGGGCGCGGACACGATCGCGAACGCCGATACTGAGGATTGGGAGTGGATGTACCAGGTCAACGTCCTGGGCACCATGAAAATCACCCGGGCATTCCTTCCGATGTTGAGGGAGGACGGGGAAGGAACTGTCCTGAACCTGACATCCACCGCCGGACTGGCCGCTTACGAAGGCGGCGCCGGATACAACGCGGCAAAGTTTGCCCAGCACGCGATGACCACCGCCCTGAGGCTGGAAGAAGTGGGTAACAACATCCGGGTTATCGAGGTAGCACCGGGACTGGTCCACACTGAGGAATTTGCCCTCAACCGGCTGGGCGACAAGGACGCAGCCGCAAAGGTTTATGCCGGAGTCGAAAAGCCCCTCACGGCAGAGGATGTGGCCGACGTCGTCAACTACGCAGTCTCGCTGCCACACCACATCAACCTGGACCAGATCGTTATCCGCCCTGTTGCGCAGGCGGCCAACCACAAGCTCATCCGCAAGGACAGCTAAAGCACAGCACCTTCTACACGGCACCTTCTAATTGGCGGGGATAACCAGCGTTGCCACAATGGCGGCATGGTCAGAACCGGAAACCTGGTGGACTCCGTAGCCGCTGCTGCTGATCCGGGGCGAGGTAACCATATGGTCGATCACGATTCCCGGAAGAGGTGGTCCCTCCATTGGCCAAGTGGGAGAGAACCGCCCGCCTGAGGCTGTTCCGACGTCGACGAGCTTTTTGCCGTCCTGTCCACCGCCCAGTGCGGGGTCGAGCAAGGCCCGGAACTCGGAGTGATCGTAGGTGGAGTTGTAGTCGCCCATCAGCAGGTGATGTCCCGGACGGGAGGCCTGTCGGGCAACCTGGACGAGGTCGCTGCGCCACTGCTGGATCCGCTCATCAACCGGGGGCAGAGCATGAACGTTCGTGAGGTTCAACGTGGCCTTGGAGCTGCCCGGATCGGTGATGCTGACCGGATCTGTGATGAGGACCCGCGTGACGTCCATCCGGAACGGTGTATCAGGTAGGAGGCCCTCCGGCTGCAAAGGAAACACGGAATACACGGCGCCACCGGAAGCGTCGTCGTTGGGCTCGCTCAGAAGGTTCGGCAGTAACGACTCCAGGCCCTCGGAGCGCAGACGGTCTTCCAGCCCCTGCGTATGTTCCTGGAGGGTCAAGAGTTGGACCCCGTTGTCTCGAACCAGCTTCACGATGGCACTTGCGTCAGCCTCACCGTATTCAGTGTTGAGGCTCATCACCTTCAGGGAAACAGTCGCGGTCCCGGCAGGAACGGTTTCCCTTCCAACGTCAAGCGGAAACAACCAGAACAGCTGGAGAGCCAGCAGGGCCGCCGTCGTGATGATGACCCATAGGCGACGCCCCACCAACGCAAGGACCATCGCCAGGGCCGAGGGCAGCGCCATCCACGGGGTGAACGACAACAGTTGAACAACCACCAGCGTCCACTCCGTGGGGACCGCCCTGAACAGGGACATTCCTGCCACCGGCAACACCAAGAGCAGAGCCAGCACCGACCATATTGGGGATGCCTGGCCACCCAACCAGAGTTTTACCGGGCGTGCGGCCGGAAGGACAGGGGCGGGGTTGGTCATGGTGTCGAGTCTATGCAGCCGAGGGCATCCAGCTTGTCCACCCGAAGGATGATCCTGCGAGTGGAGCACCGGGCTCTCCTGCCGCTAGACTTGGGAGACCAGCGTTGACCCGGCCATCACCGGTGAGCTTCCGGAAGAACAGCACTGACCACCGCAAAGGTGCCAAGCGCCCAGTAGAACCGGACGGGTAAGCCCGTCACAGCAGTAATGAGAGGCCGGAACCGGAAGTTTCCCGCACCAAGGGGCGCCAAGGTATCGGTAAGTGAGGTGGTACCGCGGCAACAGCAAACACTGAAGCCGTCCTCGCATCCTGACAGTCAACCAGCTATCACAGGATATGAGATGACCCACTACCCCAAGGCCTCAGCGTCTCCTTCAGGCACGCACGGCGTGTCCGCTTCCGTGAAGTTCCCGGAAATCGAAGAGCGCATCCTCAAGTACTGGGATGAAGACGGCACCTTCCAGGCAAGCATCGACCAGCGTGATGCAGGCAAAGACGGCAGCAACGAATTCGTCTTCTACGATGGCCCTCCCTTCGCCAACGGCCTCCCGCACTACGGCCACCTCCTCACTGGTTACGCCAAAGACCTTGTAGGGCGCTACCAAACGCAGCGCGGAAAGCGCGTGGAACGCCGCTTCGGCTGGGACACGCACGGGCTCCCCGCTGAATTGGAAGCCATGAAGCAGCTGGGCATGACTGACAAGACCCAGATCGAAGCCATGGGCATCGATAAATTCAACGACGCCTGCCGCGCCTCCGTGATGAAGTACGCCAACGAATGGAAGGCCTACGTCACCCGCCAGGCGCGCTGGGTGGACTTCGACAACGATTACAAGACACTCAACGTCGAGTACATGGAATCAGTGCTGTGGGCCTTCAAGCAGTTGCATGAGAAGGGCCTCACCTATAACGGGTACCGCGTGCTCCCCTACTGCTGGAAGGACGAGACCCCGCTCTCCAACCATGAACTCCGCATGGACGACGACGTCTACAAGAACCGCCAGGACCAGACCGTCACTGTGACGTTCCCCATCAAGGCGGGTTCGTCTGAACTCTCCCAGGCGCTCGCAGGCGTGCAGGCCCTTGCCTGGACCACCACGCCCTGGACGCTGCCCACCAACCTGGCGCTCGCCGTCGGGCCTGGGATTTCTTACGCCGTCCTGCCCGCCGGTCCGAATGGCGTCAAAGCTGCTTCTGCCGAAGCGCCGGTCTCGGGCAGCTTCCTGCTGGCCGCTGACCTTGTGGGGACCTACGCCAAGGATTTGGGGTACGACGACGCAGAGGCCGCAACTGCCGCCGTTGTTTCCACCCACACAGGCGCAGAGTTGGCGGGGCTTGAGTACGAGCCGCTCTGGAACGACTTCGCCGACGCCGAGAAGTACGGCACCCAGAACGCCTGGCGCTTCCTCGTAGCTGACTACGTGACTACCACTGACGGTACGGGCATTGTCCACCAGGCCCCGGCCTATGGTGAGGATGACCAGAAGGTCTGTGAAGACGCCGGCATTCCCGTTGTCCTGTCCGTGGACGAGGGCGCGAAGTTCCTGCCGTTGTTTGCGCACGGAGAACTGGCCTCCATCGTGGGACTGCAGGTTTTTGATGCGAACAAGCCCATCACGCAGGTACTCCGCGCGGACGGCCGCCTGGTCCGCCAGGCCAGCTACGAGCACAGCTACCCGCACTGCTGGCGTTGCCGGAACCCGCTGATCTACCGAGCCGTATCGTCCTGGTATGTGGAGGTCACCAAGTTCAAGGACCGCATGTCCGAGTTGAACCAGGAGATCAACTGGATCCCGGGCAACGTCAAGGATGGCCAGTTCGGCAAATGGCTGGACAACGCCCGCGACTGGTCGATCAGCCGTAACCGCTATTGGGGTTCGCCGATTCCGGTATGGCAGTCCGATGACCCCGAGTACCCGCGTACCGATGTTTACGGCTCGCTGGCTGACCTTGAAGCGGACTTCGGCCGCCTGCCGGTCAACAATGAAGGACAAGTGGACCTGCACAGGCCCTTCATCGATGAGCTGACGCGCCCCAACCCGGATGATCCCCGCACGCCCGCAGAAGGACAGTCCACCATGCGCCGCGTCGAGGACGTCCTGGACGTCTGGTTCGACTCCGGCTCGATGCCCTACGGTCAGGTGCACTACCCGTTCCAGAACGAGGAATGGTTCGACACCCACAACCCTGCGGACTTCATCGTGGAGTACATCGGCCAGACCCGTGGCTGGTTCTACATGCTTCACATCCTGTCCACGGCGCTGTTTGACCGTCCCGCTTTCCGCAACGTCATCAGCCACGGCATCGTCTTGGGCTCCGACGGCCAAAAAATGTCCAAGAGCCTGCGGAACTATCCGGACGTTTCCGAGGTCCTGGACCGTGACGGCTCCGACGCCATGCGCTGGTTCCTGATGTCCAGCCCGATCCTTCGCGGCGGCAACCTGGTGGTCACCGAGCAGGGCATCCGCGACGGCGTTCGCCAGGTCATCCTGCCGCTGTGGAACGTGTACAGCTTCTTTACGCTGTACACGAACGCTTCGAACGGCGGTTCGGGCTATGAGGCAAAGCTGCGCTATGACGGCTACTCCGACACGATGGACCAATACCTTCTGGCCAACACAGGAGACCTGGTCCGGAACATCACTGCCAGCCTGGACAGCTACGACATCTCCGGGGCCTGCGATGAACTGCGCAGCTACCTGGATATGCTGACCAACTGGTACGTCCGCCGCAGCCGTCAGCGCTTCTTCGACGAGAATGTTGATGCCTTTGACGCCTTGTACACCGCCCTCGAAGCTGTGTGCCGCGTTTCGGCTTCCTTGCTGCCGCTGGTGACCGAGGAGATCTGGCGCGGGCTGACAGGCGGCCGCTCTGTGCACCTGGCTGACTGGCCTGATGCCTCACTGTTCCCCTCCAACCCAGAGCTCGTGGAGGCCATGGACCGCGTGCAGCAGATCTGCTCCACCGGCTCAAGCCTGCGCAAGGCCGCGAACCTGCGGGTCCGCCTGCCGCTCCAGGAACTGACTGTGGTGGCACCTGGTGCAGATGCGCTGGAAGGCTTCGCCGCCGTCGTCGCTGATGAACTGAACCTTCGCTCCGTCCGCTTGTTGGACGCTGCTTCGGCTTCGCCGGAGGAGTTCGGCATCGAGCAGAAACTGGTGGTCAACGCCCGGGCTGCCGGTCCGCGCCTGGGCAAGAACGTGCAGCAGGCCATTAAGGGGTCCAAGTCAGGCGACTGGTCCGTGAACGATTCAGGCGCGGTGGTGGCCGGGGGACTCGAGCTTGAGCCGCATGAATACAGCCTGGAGACTGTGGTCGGAGAAACGTCCGACGGCGGTGCTGCCGCCCGGAAGGCCGTCTCGGTGCTGCCGGGTGGGGGATTCGTCGTCCTGAACACCGAAGTCACTCCTGAGCTTGCTGCGGAAGGACTTGCCCGTGACATGGTTCGTTCCATCCAGCAAGCACGTAAGGATGCTGGACTGAATGTCAGCGACCGCATCCGCACGTCTGTCCAGGCACAGCAGGACGTTGTTGATGCCTTGGAAGCCAACGCTGAGCTCGTCAAGACCGAGACGCTGTCCCTGGAATTGGAAGTTCTTCTCTCCAGCGCCGAGGAACCGCGCGTCACCGTAGCAAAGGCAGGGGCCTGAATCATGACTGACGAATTCTCAGTGGAAAGTGTGTACGCCGAACTTCTTGGCCGTGCACCTGAAAACAAGATGGAACCCCGGTTGGCACCGCTATTCAGGGCCATGGACGTGCTGGGGGAGCCCAACAAGGCTTTCCCGATCATCCACATCACGGGAACCAACGGCAAGACCTCCACGGCCCGCATGATTGAGGCCGGGCTTCGTGCGCACGGGTTGAGCACAGGCCGTTACACCAGCCCGCACCTTTCCAAAGTCACCGAGCGCATCAGCATTGATGGTGAGCCCGTATCAGATGCGACGTTTGTTCGGATCTGGGATGAGATCCGGCCGTACCTGGAAATCGTGGACAACGAGCTCATAGCTGAGAACCAGCCCCGGCTCACATACTTTGAGTGCGTGACGATCCTTGGCTTCGCGATTTTCGCTGACCAGCCGGTGGATGTGGCGGTCATGGAAGTTGGCCTCGGCGGCATTACGGATGCCACCAATGTGGGCGATGGCCAAGTCTCTGTCATCACGCCGATCTCCCTGGACCACACGGATCTCCTGGGCGACACCACCGAGGACATCGCCTATGAGAAGGCCGGGATCATCAAACCGGGTGGTTTCCTGGTGAGCGCTGCCCAGCCGGTGGACGCTGCCCAGGTCCTGCTGGAAAAGGCCCGCGAGGTGGACGTCCCGTTCCGCTTCGAGGGTGTTGAGTTTGGTGTGGAGTCGCGCAGCGTTGCGGTGGGCGGACAAGTGCTGACCGTCCAAGGCCTGGCGGGTCGCTACGAGGACCTCCTGCTGCCTCTGCATGGTGCGCACCAGGCAGAGAATGCGGCCGTTGCTGTAGCAGCACTGGAGGCGTTCTTCGGTGGAGGAGAGAAAGAGCTCGATATAGATGTCTTGAAAGAAGCCTTCGGCAATGTGACGTCCCCCGGCCGCCTGGAAGTGGTGCGGACAGCACCGACCATCGTGGTGGATGCCGCCCACAACCCCGAAGGGATCCGCGTCTCTGCGGAGGCCATCCATGAGGCCTTCAGCTTCGGCAAGCTCGTGGTGGTCGTGGGAGTACTCCGGGAGAAGGACGCCGAGGAGATCCTGAAGACCCTGAAGGAGCAGCTCGGAGACCTGGCCGAGGAGTTCTGCTTCACCCAGTCCAACTCGCTGCGGGCCGTCCCTGCAGCGGAACTGGCCGAACTCGCCGTCGATCTTGGCTTTGGCGAGGACAACGTCCACATCGCCGAGAAACTTGATGATGCCCTGGAATGGGCCGTTGAACGCGCCGAGTCCAATGATGACCTTTCCGGCGGCGTCCTTGTCACCGGTTCCATCACCCTGGTGGCCGAGGCACGCATACTGCTTGGCAAGGAAGGTGCCTGACCGTGGCAAGGCTGACCAAGGCCCAGCGTGAATGGCGCCCCGGCATGCCCAAAAAGCGCCGGTCCACCAAGGTGATGTTCGCTTCCACCGTGCTGTTGCTTGAAGCCTTCGTTGCCTTCTTCGGCACGTTGGTGGTCTTTGGCTTAAAGCGAGGCGAAGTGCCTCCTGGAATCATCCTGGGCGTCGGCATCACGCTCAGCGTAGTCCTCGTTCTGGCCTGTGCCGTGTTGTCCAAGCCATGGGGAATCGGCCTGGGCTGGGGGCTGCAGCTCCTGTTGATCCTGACTGGGATCGCCGAGCCCATGATGTTCATCGTGGGCGTCCTCTTCGCCATCTGCTGGTGGTACGGAATCCGGACGGGGATGCGGATCGACCGTGAAGTGGCTCAACGGGACCGGGAACAGGCTGAATGGGATGCAACGCACAGTGACGAGGCAGGTCCGGAAACCCCGTAAACTGGCTGGGAAACCCACCCGCCCATCACATTGGAGCAACTGTGAGCATTGAACGGACCCTTGTCCTGATCAAGCCCGACGGCGTCGCCCGCAACCTCAGCGGAAGCATCCTCGCCCGGATCGAAGCCAAGGGCTACGCCTTGGCTGAGCTGAAGAAGGTCAACGCGACCCGCGAGCTGCTGGAGCAGCACTACGAAGAACACGTGGGCAAGCCGTTCTACGAACCACTGGTGGAATTCATGCTCAGTGGCCCGGTCATTGCCGCGGTCTTCGAAGGCCACCGCGTGATCGAAGGCTTCCGCTCCCTGGCGGGCACTACCGACCCCACTACTGCCGCGCCGGGCACCATCCGAGGCGACTTCGGGCGGGATTGGGGCCTGGCAGTCCAGCAGAACCTCGTGCACGGCTCGGACTCCGTTGACTCCGCCGAGCGTGAGATCAAGATCTGGTTCGCCGGCTAACGACACCCTCGCCGACATAACAGTTAAGGCCAATGTTCACCATGAACATTGGCCTTAACTGTCATCTCGCGGAGTTGTTTTAGTAGCCCGAGGTACCGGCGAAGACGTGGATGAAGGCGAAGAAGATCGTGGCGATCACAGCTACGTACAGCAGTGCCACAATGATCCATCCGGAGTCACCCAGGATCTTGGCCAGCGCTGGCGGGGCTTTGATGACTCCATGGGAGATGTTGCGGATGGTCACCCAGACGAACATGGGAATCATGACTGCCCACACCACCATGCAGTAAGGGCACAGCACGTTGATGACATACAGGGCCTGAGACCACAACCACACAACAAAAACGAATCCAAGGGTTACACCTGCCTGCAGGCCCAGCCAGTAGCTGCGTGAATACTTGGCCCCGGCCAGGAGTCCCATGGCAGTGGTGATGATCACCGCAAAGGCAACGATCCCGATGAACATGTTGGGGAACCCGAAAACGGAGCTTTGCGGTGTCTGCATCACGGCTCCGCAGGAAACCCACGGATTCACATCGCAGAGCGTGATGTGGTTGGGGTCTTTGAGCACTGCCAGCTTCTCAAGGACCAATGCCCCGGAAGCCAGCCAGCCGATGAAGCCGGTGATCAGCAGGAGCCACGCAAATGGCTTGTTTTGCACTGCTTTAGGCAGGGAATCAGGACCGGCCGCGCGCTGCAATCCTGGCTCGGTGATCTTTCCACCTGCAGGGGTGGAGGCTTGATTGGCCAGGTTTCCCCTGGCGGTGCTTGGCATCGCGGACGCAATCCTTTTCGACAATGACCCGGCCGGTCCGGGAACGGCTCTTGTGAGGATTGTAACGCCGGAGGCTGGACATGGTCCCCAGCTTGTACAGGCACTTTCCCCACCGTGCGACACAGTCTCCTACGCTTCGAATGTGCAGGGGTGTGAGAGAATGAACATGGCCGGAAGCCGATCCACATTCGGAATCCGGTCCGGTGACTTGTTCCCAAGACCGCCAGTATGAGCAGGGCCTGCCCGGATCACGTGATCCTCGGCATGCCCGCCATGACAATGGACGGCACCTGGTTGTGGCAGCAGAACAACGGGTTTCAGAGCAAAGCCACCGGCCTTCCAGGGCTGCCGCACCCCAATGATGGTGCGAACCGGAAGGAATACTACCGACTTCTGTCAACGCCTGAGGGTTTTGACAAATAATTGCCCCACTGGGCGCCGGATGTGGCGGCGTCGCTGGGGCAGGAGTGTTGCCACATATGGATAATGACCAGGTTGTAGCCGTTAATGAAGAGGCAGCTACCGCGGAAACTGCGGAAGCGCCCAAAAAGACCACCCGGACACGGCGCAAGGCTGCGCCCAAAGCGGTCGAAACAGCCGGTACTGAAGAAGCCGTCGCTTCTGAGGAAGCTGCCGAAGAAGCCACCGGTACTGAACCCACCGAAGCAGCCGTGAAGGCGCCGGCACGCCGTAGCCGCGCGCGCAAGACAACAGTGCCTGCCGAGCCCCTCCCCGGTTTTGATGACCAGGCCGGGGTAGCGTCCCAGCCGGAAACCGATGCCGAACCTGCCCCTGAAAAGCCGGTCCGCCGTCGTCGGACTACCAAGCCCAAGGACGTAAACGCAGCTGACGCAACGGCCGCTGAGACGCCTGCAGCCTCTGCCGCTGTGGAAACCACCGAAGAAGTCACGACGCCGGATGCCGCGTCCCAGCCCACGCCGGACGCTTCTGTAGAAGGCATATCTGTAGAAGGCACCATTCCCGCCGAGGAAGAGGCTGAAGCTGCCGAGGAGTCCGCCCCCGGTTCAACGTCTTTGTTCCTGGAGCCGGTCTCCATTACGTCCATGATCTTCCAGGCCCCTGACCTCAGCACCGTGGCACGTCCGGCCGTCGAGGAAAAGACCGAAGAGGCTGAAGAAACTCCGGAAACGGGGACAACCGAGGAGCTGGAGGATTCCAGCAGCCGTCGTCGTCGCCGGAGCCGTGGCCGCCGTGGTCGGCGCGGAAACGAACGCGACGAGTCCGATGCCGAGGACGGCACTGAGACTGAGGACGAAGAAGAAGCTCCGGCAGCGGAAACGCTCGAAGAGGGCGTCACGTCGCGTCGTCGTCGCCGTCGCCGCAGGGGTGACCAGGATCTCGAACTGACTGGCGGCTCTGACGATGACCCGCCCAACACGGTGACCCGTGTCCGCGCGCCCCGCCCGATCACTGAGACGGCCCCGTCAAACCGCGTTACCAGCGTTAAGGGTTCCACCAGGCTTGAGGCCAAGAAGCAGCGCCGCCGCGAATCCCGTGAGACCGGACGTCGCCGCCAGGTGATTACCGAGGCTGAGTTCCTTGCCCGCCGCGAGTCCGTGGATCGCCAGATGATCGTCCGCCAGCGCGACGACAGAATCCAGATCGCGGTCCTTGAAGACGGCGTCTTGGCCGAGCACTTTGTGTCCAAGACCCAGCAGGACTCCCTCATTGGCAACGTGTATCTGGGCAAGGTCCAGAATGTTCTGCCTTCCATGGAGGCTGCTTTTGTTGACATCGGACGTGGCCGCAATGCGGTGTTGTACGCCGGTGAAGTGAACTGGGATGCAGTCAACCTTGAGGGCCAGCCGCGCCGGATCGAGAATGCGCTGAAGTCCGGCGATTCCGTCCTGGTGCAGGTCACCAAGGACCCCGTCGGCCACAAGGGCGCCCGCCTTACCAGCCAGATTTCCCTCCCGGGCCGCTACCTTGTGTACGTGCCGGGCGGTTCCATGACCGGTATCTCGCGCAAACTGCCTGACGTGGAACGCAATCGCCTCAAGCGCATCCTCAAGGATCGCTTGCCGGAGAACGCCGGCGTCATTGTGCGCACAGCCGCTGAAGGTGCGTCCGAAGAAGAACTGACGCATGACATCAACCGTTTGCGCGCGCAGTGGGAAGGCATTGAAGGGCAGGCGTCCTCCACGAAGGTGTTGGCTCCGGAACTGCTTTACGGCGAACCGGACCTCACCATCAAGGTTGTCCGGGATGTCTTCAACGAAGACTTCTCCAAGTTGATCGTTTCCGGGGACGACGCCTGGGACACCATCGAGGCTTACGTTACGTACGTGGCTCCCGATCTGGTGGGCCGCCTTGAGAAGTGGACCAAGGACCAGGACATTTTTGCTGCCTGGCGGATCGACGAACAGATCCACAAGGCGCTGGAACGCAAGGTTTTCCTTCCGTCTGGTGGTTCCCTTGTCATCGATCGCACCGAAGCCATGACCGTGGTGGATGTTAATACAGGCAAGTTCACCGGCAGCGGTGGAAACCTGGAAGAAACCGTGACCAAGAACAACCTTGAAGCAGCCGAGGAAGTTGTTCGCCAGCTACGCCTGCGCGATATTGGTGGCATCATCGTCATCGACTTCATTGACATGGTCCTCGAATCGAACCGTGACCTGGTGCTCCGCCGAATGGTGGAATGCCTGGGTCGTGACCGCACCAAACACCAAGTGGCCGAAGTGACATCGCTGGGCCTGGTGCAGATGACGCGCAAACGCATGGGCACCGGCCTGCTCGAGGTATTCGGTGAGCAGTGCGAGCACTGTGCCGGACGGGGTGTCGTCACCCATGATGAGCCGGTGGAGCACCGACGCGCCAACGTCGTTGCTGCCGAGCATCACCGCCCGCACGTCGAACCCCAACAGCCTGCTGCACGCACTGATCGTAAGCGCCGCCGTGGCAAGGGTGGGGGACCGGCAATGGCCGAAGTGCCTCCTACAGTCCACAGCACGCCGGCCGCCCCCGCAGCTCCTGCGACCACGGAGTCCGTGGACCCGGTCCGCCAGGCGAAGGCTGAGGCGACCAGGGCAGCTCTTGCCACGATCGCCGCTGCAGCACATGCCGCCCACCTGCACGATGACGAGGTTCACCGCGCGGAGGAGCAGGCCCGTGCAGCAGGCCAGCAGGGTCACACCGATGGATCTGCCCCTGAGGCGGCACACGGCGAGGCTGGCGTTCCGGCTGCACCTGATACGGCCAGTCATGAGGCTGCGGTTCGGGAAGCGCGCGCCACTCCTGTTCTGCGTTTCGGTGGCGAAGAAGTGGCTCTTCCGTTTGTGGAACATCATGAGGAACCAACTGCTGGCAAGCCGGCCATGAGCCTGGACCTGCTGGCCGAGGCGTTCTCGCACCTCGGTGCCCCGCCGTCTGCGGAGGAAGAGGCCACGGCTTCGGTTTCCGAACCTGCGGCTGCTTCCGCCGTTTCCCCTGCCAGCGCTTCTGCTGGCACTACCGATGAGCACGATCATTCGTCGCGTGCCCGTGGTCGCCGTGGCCGGAGGAACCGCAGTGCCAGCAGGGCGCAGGGTGCCGCAAACGAAACCAGTGTGGAACACCACGAGGTAACTGCTGCTGCCGCAGGCGGATCTGCCCATGAGGCCAAGGCGCCGGCAGCGGAAGAGCCCGCCAAAAAGAAGGTAGCGGACGAACCGATCATCCTTGGGGTGGGAGTTCCCGCTTCAGAGCTGTAAGCAGGGCAACCAGTCACTAAGCAACCAAAGAGTCCCGCAGCATCCGTTTACGGCGGATACTGCGGGGCTCTTTCGTTGCCCGCCAGTCACATCGATTCCCCGAAGCTGTCCGGTTCCCGGGGCGAGGGGCTTCCGGGCTACGCTAGGAAACTGACACGGGGTGCCGGGCACGGGCCAGGCTGAGATCCAGACCCGTTGAACCTGTCCGGTTAGCACCGGCGAAGGGATGTCCACCATGGCTTCATCGTCGAATTCCGCTGTCTACCCTGTCTGCGCCGCGGGTATGGGAGCAGTCCCGGCCCGGCCACATCCGAGGGTGCTCAGCATTGCCGGCTCGGATCCTTCTGGAGGCGCCGGAATCCAGGCAGACTTGAAGAGCATCGCAGCGCACGGGGGCTATGGCATGGCTGCCATCACGGCTTTGACGGCCCAGAACACGTTGGGCGTCAGCGCAGTCCATGTTCCGCCCGTCGAGTTCCTGCGTCAGCAGCTGGACGCGATCAGCAGCGATATTGAGATTGATGCGGTCAAGATCGGGATGTTGGGTGATGCGGCCGTCATCGACGAAGTCCGCAGTTGGCTCGAAGAGGTGCGTCCCGCCGTCGTGGTCCTTGACCCGGTGATGGTTGCCACCAGCGGCGACCGCCTTCTGCGGGAGACCGCCGAAACTGCGCTGCGCAGCCTCCTGCCGTTGGCGGATCTCGTCACCCCAAACCTTCCCGAGCTGGCGATGTTGCTGGGGGAGTCCGAAGCCCGCGACTGGGCTACGGCGCTTGACCAGGGTAAACGCCTGGCTGCTGAGTGTGGAACGACGGTTTTGGTAAAGGGCGGCCACTTGGCAGGAAACGACTGCCCGGATGCGCTGGTCAATACGAGCGGTTTGTTGCGACAGGACGTCATCGAGGTGCCTGGGCCCCGCGTTGATACCAGGAACAGCCACGGAACGGGGTGCTCGCTCTCCTCGGCGTTGGCCACGGTCCAAGCCCGCACCGGCGACTGGGAGGCGTCTCTCCGCGAGGTAAAGCCGTGGCTGCTGCAGGCCCTCGCGGCGGCCGACGGGCTGAAGGTAGGTAAGGGTAGCGGGCCGGTCCACCACTTCCACCACATGGAGCCAGCGCTGAATCCTGCCGGGAAATCCGGGAAATCCGGCGACTTTGCCGCGCGGCTGTGGGCCGAAGCTGCGCCGGAATTGGATGCGATTTACGGTCTCGCCTTCATCCAGGGCCTGCAGTCAGGCCGGCTCCCGGAGCCCGAGTTCAACTACTACCTGGCCCAGGACGCCATTTACCTGAACGGCTACTCCCGGGTTTTGGCGCGCACAGGTGCACTTGCCCCCACTGAAGAAGAGCAGCTCTTCTGGGCGAAGTCATCGCAACTCTGCCTTGAAGTGGAGTCCGAGCTCCATCGGAACTGGCTGAGCACGCGCTCGGCCTCAACACAGACCGGACCCGTGACAAGGTCGTACGTGGACCACCTGCTGGCCACATCAGCCTCCGGCAGTTACGCCGTGTTGCTGGCGGCAATCCTGCCCTGCTATTGGCTGTATGCGGAGGTAGGACAGCAACTCCACGCCGCCTATGTGGACGCCGGCGCCCCCAGCGAGCACCCGTACGCCGCCTGGCTGACGACGTACGCGGACGAGGAGTTTGCTGCCGCAACCCGGAAGGCGATCGACTTTACTGATGCCGCGGCAATTAGCGCCTCCGCCCAGGAGCGCGGGGCCATGGTTGAGGCCTTCGCCCAGTCTTGCCGCTACGAGACAGCCTTCTTTGATGCACCCCGGCTCTTCGCCTGAGCAGGGCTTCCGGGGTTGGCGGCTGGGCAATTCCACAAAAATCCAGCGCGTCGTCGGCCAAATCGCAGTATTCCTCCACAAACCCTGTAGGCTGTATGGGCACGGTGCCGGGAGAGTCCGTTACAACTGGTGATGCAAGTCACCCGATAGCCTCCGGACGCGGCCTCATTTGCAGCTGAAGGTCAAACTAGCGTAATCTTGATCTTCGGTGCTTACGCCAACACTTGGGTTATGCCCCTTGGAATTGTTCATGGGATGACTCGCGGGCTTCGATCAGAAGTCCACGGCGTTGAGGCACAGCGCGAACCAAGCCTGATTCCGGTTCAAGGTTCCGCACGCAAATTTAGTAAGAAACGTCGAGAGAAGTGAGTACCCAAGTGGTGTACGCGATTGTCCGCGCAGGCGGCCGCCAAGAAAAAGTTTCCGTTGGAGACTACGTAACGCTTAACCGCGTCCCCGGTGGAGCCGGCAGCACTCTTGAGCTGCCCGCCTTGCTCCTGGTTGACGGCGACAAGGTCACGTCCGCTGCTGCGGACCTGGCCAAGGTCACGGTCACGGCTGAGATCCTTGAGGACCTTCGCGGTCCCAAGATCGTCATCCAGAAGTTCAAGAACAAGACCGGCTACAAGAAGCGCCAGGGTCACCGTCAGGAACTGACCAAGATCAAGATCACGAGCATCAAGTAACTTTCGTTACTCTGTTCAGATTTTCAGTTTCCCCAGAAATTTAGAGGCAGGCATTTCACATGGCACACAAAAAAGGCGCGAGCTCCACTCGCAACGGTCGTGACTCCAACGCACAGCGCCTCGGCGTCAAGCGGTTCGGTGGCCAGGTAGTTTCCGCAGGCGAGATCATCGTTCGCCAGCGTGGAACCCACTTCCACCCCGGTGCGGGCGTCGGCCGCGGTGGCGACGACACCCTGTTCGCACTCGAGGCCGGTGCGGTTGAGTTTGGTACTCGCCGCGGCCGTCGCGTAGTGAACATCGTTGCTGCTGCAGCTGCAGAGTAACAACAAGTTCTGAACCGGTGGAGCGGGCCAAACGGCCCGCTCCACCGTTCTTTTAACCGCATTACAATCGATTAGGGCGTCTATGGCGCTCTGATTTATGCAACAGCGCTGGCAACAGCAAGAGGAGATTCACGTGGCGAGCTTTGTAGACCGGGTAGTCCTGCACGTATCCGGCGGAACCGGCGGCCACGGCTGTGTCTCTGTTAAGCGCGAAAAGTTCAAGCCACTCGGCGGACCCGACGGCGGCAATGGGGGCAATGGTGGCGACGTCATCCTCCGGGTGTCCGCGCAGACCACCACCCTGCTGGACTACCACCATGCCCCCCACCGCCACGCAACCAACGGTGGCCCCGGCATGGGCGATTGGCGCGGCGGCAAGAACGGCGAAACCTTGATCCTTCCCGTGCCGGACGGCACTGTGGTGAAGACCAAGGACGGCGAAGTCCTGGCTGACCTTGTTGGCGAAGGCACGGAGTATGTTGCTGCCGCAGGTGGCCAGGGAGGCCTCGGAAACGCCTCACTTTCCTCCCAGAAGCGCCGTGCGCCCGGCTTCGCGCTGTTGGGCATCGAAGGTGAATCCAGCGACATCGTCCTGGAGTTGAAGTCAATCGCCGATATCGCCTTGGTCGGATTCCCTTCAGCTGGAAAGTCCAGCCTCATTGCAGCGATGTCAGCTGCCCGGCCCAAGATCGCCGATTACCCCTTTACTACCCTCATTCCCAACCTTGGCGTTGTCCAGGCCGGCGACATCCGTTTCACCATCGCCGATGTTCCCGGACTGATCGAAGGCGCCAGCGAGGGCAAGGGCCTTGGCCACAACTTCCTGCGCCACGTTGAGCGCTGCGCGGCCCTGGTTCACGTCCTGGACTGCGGAACCCTGGAATCTGACCGTGATCCACTCTCCGATCTCGCCATCATCGAGGCGGAACTGGAGAAGTACGCCGTGGATATGAGCTACGCCGGCGTCGACGGCGAAGTTGTACCGTTGAACGAACGTCCCAAGCTTGTTGTCCTGAACAAGGTGGACCTCCCTGACGGCAAGGACATGGCTGAGTTCGTTCGTCCGGAACTCGAAGCCCGCGGCTACCGGGTCTTCGAAGTTTCGGCAACCAGCCATGTAGGCCTGCGCCAGCTTGGCTTCGCCATGGCGGAGATCGTCAAGGCTGCACGGGACGCCGTTGAGACTGCGCCTCCCAAGATTGCCCCGCCTGTCCTTCGTCCCCGCGCCGTCAACGAGAGCGGCTTCCGGATCCGCCGCGAGGAGAAGAACCTCGAGCCGTTGTTCCGCGTTCTCGGCGAGAAGCCTGTCCGCTGGGTCAAGCAGACCGACTTCACCAATGAGGAAGCCATCGGCTACCTGGCTGATCGCCTGGCCAAGCTCGGCGTCGAGACTGAGCTCTTCAAGGTTGGCGCCAAGCCCGGCGATACCGTGGTCATCGGTGAGGACGATGGCGTGGTCTTCGACTGGGAGCCCACCATGATGGCCGGTGCCGAACTGCTGGCAACTCCCCGCGGTACCGACATCCGCGTTGCCGACATCGGCGACCGTCCCACGCGTTCACAGAAGCGCGATGAACAGCTTGAGCGCCGCGAAGCCAAGGCTGCTGCCCGCGCCGAATTGGAAGCCGAGCGCAAGGCAGGCATCTGGACTGAGTCCGTCAGCCGCCGTCGTGCGCAGCCTGTGACGGAAGGCACCCTGGATACCGGTGATGACGACTAGGACCGTCGAAATTCCGAACGAAGAGGTTCTTGAACGCCAGGCCCTGGCCACCGCCAAGAGGATTGTGGTCAAAGTGGGCTCGTCCTCGTTGACCAGTATCAAGGGTGGCATCTCCGAGAAATCGCTGACGTCGCTGGTTAATGCGTTGGCGGACAAGCGAAACGCAGGCACTGAAATCATCCTGGTTTCTTCGGGTGCTATTGCAGCCGGCCTTGCTCCCCTGGGGCTGGCCAAGCGCCCGAAGGATCTTGCGACGCAGCAAGCCGCGGCAAGCGTGGGGCAGGGCCTCTTGATGGCGCGCTATACGCAAGCTTTCAGCGCTCACGGCGTCACGGTCAGCCAGGTCCTGCTGACGGCTGATGACCTCATGCGCAGGACGCAGCACACCAACGCGTTCCGGGCCCTGGATCGCTTGCTGAATCTTGGTGTCGTTCCGGTCGTGAATGAGAACGACACCGTCGCGACCCACGAGATCCGCTTTGGCGACAATGATCGCCTCGCGGCTTTGGTGGCCCACCTGGTCCGCGCCGACGCGCTCGTGTTGCTCTCCGACGTCGACGCCCTCTATGACGGTCCGCCCTCCCATGGGGCCAAGCGGATCGCCTTGGTTCGCGGTCCCCAGGACCTCGAAGACGTGACCATTGGCAAGGCGGGCAAAGCAGGTGTGGGCACCGGCGGCATGATGACCAAGGTGGAAGCCGCTTCCATCGCGGCGGGCTCGGGCATCCACGCCTTGGTGACGTCCACGGCGAACGCTGCGGCAGCCCTTGCGGGGGAGGACGTGGGAACGTGGTTCGCCGTGAACGGCAACCGCAAGCCCGTTCGCCTGTTGTGGTTGGCCCACCTGGCAACGGTTCACGGGCGCTTGATGCTCGACGACGGCGCGGTGAAAGCCGTGCGCGACCGGCACAGGTCACTCCTTCCTGCGGGCATTTCGGACATCAGCGGTGATTTTGAAGCAGGTGACCCCGTGGAAATGGTGGCCTTGGACGGGACCGTCGTGGCGCGTGGTCTGGTGAACTATTCCTCGGAAGAGCTTCCCCGCATGCTTGGTCGCAGCACACAGGAGCTCGGACAGGCGATGGGCAGGGGTTACGACCGCGAAGTTGTTCATGTTGACGACCTCGTACTCCTTCAGGCCGTCCGCTCATCTAAACTTGGAACATGACTGAAGCGCTGACCCCTGACGCCCCTGTGATTTCCGACGTTACCGGTGCCGCCGGCCCGACGCCGGAGACCCCTGTGGCAGGCGGCGTTCCGTTGTCACCGGAGGACGTCCAAACCGCGGTATACGCCATTGCAGACCGCTCCCGCAAGGCTGCCCGACGCATGGGACAGGCTAACCGGGCATGGAAGGATAGCGCCCTGCGTGCCATCGGGACCGCCCTTCAGGAGCGCCGGAAGCACGTGCTGGACGCAAATGCGAAGGACGTCGCCGCAGGCCGCGCCAATGGTACGTCTGCCGCACTCCTGGACCGGCTGACACTTACACCTGCGCGCATTGATGGCTTGGTTGCGGCTTTGGAGAACCTGGCTGGCCTGCCGGATCCCGTGGGTAACGTAGTCCGCGGCCAGACCCTTCCCAACGGCTTGCGCTTGCGCCAGGTCAATGTCCCCATGGGCGTTGTTGCCGCTATTTATGAAGCGCGCCCCAACGTCACGGTGGATATTGCCGGCTTGGCACTCAAGAGCGGTAACGCCGTCATCCTGCGTGGCGGATCGGCAGCTGCGAACACCAACGAGGCCTTGGTGCAGATTCTTCGGGAAGCTCTGGATTCGGTAGGCCTGCCTGCTGATGCTGTGCAGACCGTGGACCAGTATGGCCGTGAGGGCGCCAACGTGCTCATGCGTGCCCGTGGCCGCGTTGACGTCCTGATTCCGCGCGGTGGACGGGACCTTATCCAGACTGTCGTGACCAACTCTGCCGTGCCCGTTATTGAAACGGGTGAAGGCAACGTGCATATCTTCATCGACGAATCAGCAAACGAAGAGATGGCCGTTGACATTCTTTTGAATGCCAAGACACAGCGTCCCAGCGTTTGCAACACCGTCGAGACCCTCCTCGTTCACTCGGGCTCCACCGTGTTGCCTGCCGTTGCAGCCGCACTCCGCTCTGCCGGAGTCACGCTCCACGTGGATGACCGGATCGCCGCTGCCTTGGGCAAGGACGTGGAAACCGTTCCGGCCGACGACGACGATTGGGCCACCGAGTACATGGACCTGGACCTCGCTGTGGCCATGGTGGACAACCTTGATGATGCCCTTAATCACATCCGGAAGTGGACCACTGGACATACCGAAGCGATCCTGACGAACAACCTGGCTAACGCCGAAAGATTTATCGCTGAAATCGACTCGGCCGCCGTCATCGTCAATGCTTCCACGCGTTTCACCGACGGCGGTGAGCTCGGGCTCGGAGCAGAAGTGGGCATTTCCACCCAAAAGCTGCATGCCCGCGGGCCCATGGGCCTCACGGAACTCACCACAACCAAGTGGATCGTCCAGGGCGAAGGCCAGATCCGCGGCTAGCTACGCGGTAACATAGAACAGAAGTCCGGAACGGCGGGGAGTCCCGCCGTCGAAAATCCTTGAGAACCAACTAGGGGAGAAGATGCTGTTTCAGCAGATCGCCACGTCCATAGCAGCCCAAACAGAAGGCGGCCACGAAGCGCCCGCCCCGCTCTGGGCCGAGCCGTGGGTCTTCGGAGTCAGCATGTTTGCTCTCCTGCTGGTTTTGATGTTCGTTGCTCTCTCCTACACCAACCTCGGCAACCGTCACGAGGCTGTAGAAGAGCACTCGGATCCGCACCGCCAGCACCCGAACAAGCACACCCACAAGCAGGGCCACTAACATTATCGCCGCAACTCCGCGCGGGGAGTCGGAGCGCAGGCTCCGGCTGGGCGTGATGGGTGGAACTTTTGATCCCATCCATCACGGCCACCTTGTGGCTGCAAGTGAGGTTGCCGCCAAGTTCGATCTCGACGAAGTCGTTTTCGTGCCTACTGGCCAACCTTGGCAGAAGTCCAGCAAGCAGGTCAGCAAACCCGAGCATCGATATTTGATGACCGTGATCGCCACGGCATCAAACCCGAGGTTCACGGTGAGCCGGGTTGATGTTGACCGCCCCGGACCCACTTACACTATCGACACCCTGCGCGATCTAAGGGCGCAGCGACCCGACGCTGATCTGTTCTTCATCACTGGCGCCGACGCTTTGGCCCAGATTCTGTCCTGGAAGGACGTTGACGAACTCTGGTCTTTGGCGCACTTCGTTGGTGTAACGCGCCCTGGCCACGAACTGGACGGCATGGGCAGGGAAGACGTCAGCCTCCTGGAAGTTCCGGCTATGGCGATTTCTTCAACGGATTGCCGAACACGCGTAGGTGCGGGGAACCCCGTCTGGTACCTCGTGCCCGATGGCGTGGTGCAGTACATCGCCAAATATGGTCTGTACGCCGCACATTCCGGGACCGCGCGGCCAGGGACAGGGGAGCTGGCCCCCGCATTATCCGGATCAGACGACCAAGCACGTACTGAATGAGTTTTGAATGAGCAGCCAGGAACAGCGACCCATCCGCAGCAGGCGTGAGCTTCGCCGCGCCCGCGAAGAGAACCAGGAGCCGCAGGCCGAAGCTACACCACCCCAGGTAGTGGATGCAGCGGAGAATGCTGTAACTGGCCGTAATCGCCGTGCTGCTGACGCGCCTGTAGACGCAGTGGGTGCCGCCGCGCAGGAGCGGTCCTCCCAGATCCGCGCCCGCGACCGTGCTGCGCTGCGTACCATCAAAGAGCTCGCAGACAAGGAAGAGCAGCTCTCTGGCGGCGGCCCACCAACACGTCGCCAGCTTCGCCTGCAGCAACTCCAGGCAGAAGTAGCCACCTCTGCCAACCCCATTGTTCCCATACCTTCCGGAAAGCCAGCCGATAAACCGACTGACAAACCGGTTGCTGCCAAGGCCGCCCCAGCGCCTGATGCGGGCGCTAGGGGTTCCGACGACGATTCGGCAGCTAGCGCTGGTACTGCAGAATCTGAAATGTCTGTGGAGCAGGCACTCGCGGTACGTGAACTGATTGCTGCCCAGGTCCAGAATCAAACCGCCAAGCTTGAGCACATTGCCGAGCAAGATCCACTGGCTGTCGATCCTGAAGTCCTCGCCCAGCAGATTGCCCTTGCCGAGCGTGCTGCGGTGCTGAACAAGCGGGCCGCGGCCAAGCAGAAGCTTGCCGAACAGAACCAAGCCGAGGCAAAGGTGCCAGCTGCAGCCTCGGTAGGTCCGTCCACTGCCAACAACCTTGCCATGGTCACGCCACTGGAGTTCGTCAAGGTTCCGGGCATTGAACGCCCGGTCATGAAGCGTCCCAGCACCACATTCGTGCCGCTCGTGACGTCGTCGGGTCCCACGCTTGATAGCGCGAAGGCCCCGGCCAGCGGAAAAGGCACACGTGGCCGTTCGGGGGTTCTCGCGCGTGCCGAGGCTGTGGCAAGGAACGCGCGGAAGCGGCCTGTCGCCGTCGACGAACAGCTTGAAGAAACGCAACGCCCGCCGGTTTCTGCCAGTGCGGCCTATGGGCTTGACCCCCTGGACGCCAACACGGCCGGCTTGGCCCGGGCACAGCGCAACAGGCTGCTGCAGCTCGGCGTCCTGGCGTTGGGTGTTCTCGCGCTCATCGTCGGCATCATTATGATCACCAGCGGCTAGTTTCGCTAGAACCCGGCTAACGCCATTTACAGGCCACTGGCCACAACAAGGAGTCCCCGTGTCTGCACATGAACAATCCATCACTCTCGCCCGTCACGCCGCGCGTGCTGCGGCCGACAAACTGGCAGAGGACATCGTTGCCCTCGATGTCAGCGAACGCCTCGCCCTGACTGACATCTTCCTCATTGCCTCTGCGCCCACAGAACGCCAGGTCAACGCAATCGTTGATGGCATCGAGGAAGAGCTGATGAAGCAGGACCTTCGCCCGGTGCGTCGTGAAGGACGATCCGAGGGCCGCTGGGTGCTTTTGGACTACGCTGACATCGTCATCCACGTCCAGCACGCCGAGGACCGTGTTTTCTACGCGCTGGAGCGCCTTTGGAAGGACTGCCCTGTAGTTGACCTTGAACTCGGGGATGACGCCTCGGCAAAGGCCGCGCCAGCAGGGGAATCAGAGCTCTAAACATGGGCCGGCATCCGAATATGCCCGATTTGGAATTTTCGGAAACGCTGTTCTAAGATATTTGAGTTGCTTCGGCGTGAACAGCTTTGAAGCAGCGAGGATATGGGGCTGTGGCGCAGCTGGTAGCGCACCTGCATGGCATGCAGGGGGTCAGGGGTTCGAGTCCCCTCAGCTCCACTCTTGAGGTTCTGCCCTTCTTCGTGATGAAGAAGGGCAGGGCCTTTTTGTGTGGCTTCCGCCCTGGCTGCGACCTGCTAGGCACCAGCATCCGCTTCGATTGCCGGCAGCATGAATTCCCACATCTCGTCAATGCGGCGAAGTACGTCCGAGCGGGCATTGAGGACGTTGGAAACCATCTGGACTCCGGTGAAGGAAGCAACCAGGTAGCGGGCAAAGGCGGCGGGATCCAGCATGGTCCGAACGGTCCCCTCGTCCTGGGCTTTGCGAAGCAGTTGCTCCACCGTTTCAATCCAGTCCTGGTAGGGGCCCGAGATATCGGCATCAAACGCGGATGCTTCGAACGTTAGGCGGATTCCGCCCTGGACAATCGCTTCGTCCAGTAATTGCCTGCCAAACATCCTGCAGAGCGCAATGATCTTCTCCAGGGCAGGCATGCTTGAGGCCACAATGCCAGCACCCGCCGCGAGGACCAACGCATGCTGCTCCTGGATGACGGCCAAGGCGAGCTCCCGTTTGGACGTGAAGTGGAAGTACAGTGCTCCCTTGGTCACTCCGGCACGCTTGGTGATGTCGCTCAGGCTTGCGTTGCCGTATCCAACTTCTGCGAAGACATGGGCGGCGCCTTCAATGACGGAAAGGCGGGTGTCTTTCGCACGTTGCTGCATGGAGGGTGGGGAGCCTCTCAGTTATTCCGAGGTGTGGTGGCAAGCAAAAACGCGCCGCCGGACCCCACTACGCTACCACCGTGCCTAAATTCAGGTCGCTAAAACCGACTGGACGGTTTGGTTTATCCTTCCCATGATTCTAGACTTCAGATGGAGTCGCCGGTCCGGACCGGAGGGACTCCCGTGCAGCCGTTGGGGGGAGGTGCGGTGGAGCAATCCAGCGCACCCCGGCTGCGGCGTTACGAGTTCAGCAGGGCGGAAATGCCCACAATCCCGGTGATGGGGATCACTCTCCTGTGATTTCGCTTCTCGGGGGATTGTGGTTAGTATTGACGAGTTGCTTCGGCGGGAAGGGAAATCTTCCTACGGAAATCAACAAGATCCGGGGCTGTGGCGCAGCTGGTAGCGCACCTGCATGGCATGCAGGGGGTCAGGGGTTCGAGTCCCCTCAGCTCCACTTCGGATAAAAGACCCCGCTCGGGTGAGCGGGGTCTTTTGCTTTCTGGATCCTTTGAGGGATGCCTGCCTTAGCGGGTTAGAGGGCCGGATTCCTACTCCGGACGGACGCCGAACTCGGCTGCACTGAGGAATTCGATGCCTTGGAACGGCTGATCGCCTACCACCCGGGCATGGTGTCCCGGTGGGATCGAGTAGGAATCACCGCTGGAAATGCTGACCTGCCCACCGTCATTGGTTTCCACCTCAAGGGAGCCGGAGACGCAGAAGCCCACATGGCTCAATTGGCAGGAGTCTGTTCCGACTACTGGTTTGATGCAGTCGTCCCATGTCCAGCCGGGTTCAAAGGTGGTTCGGCCGATTGTGTAGTCTCCGACAGTAACGATCTCAACCGTTGTCTTGTCCGGACTGCGCGTTTCATCGGGGGAGTTAAGTGACTTCACTTGGAGTTGCGTGACAACATTGACACTCATGGTTTGCTCTCAGGGAGGGAGCCTGTTAAGTGCGGTCCCGTGGCCTGGCTCTGCGGTTGGGCGGGACCGGTGCCTGCTGCCGTCAGGGTATGGGTTCGCCATCCGACGCGACAACAGGTGCTTGGAATGCTGCATCATCCACATTCCTCCGAAGCCAGCATGAAGTCGAGACACTAAAGCGAACGAATTTAAGGAAAGCGAGAACGCGATCGTGACCGTACAGGAACTGGAGTCGCTGTTCGGCGGGCTCCGTAGGTTCCCCGATGTCGAGGCGGACAACCTTCAGGCATATGACGCCACAGACAGGCTGTTGCTTCAGGCGGCCTCGGATCATATCCGGCCGGAAACCAAGGTTGTTGTCATCGGCGACCGGTATGGTGCCCTGACGCTGGGCGCTTTGGCCGGGACCGGCGTCGGGCACGTCCGCGTTAATCAAGATCTCTACACCGGCGGGCTTGCGCTGCAGCGCAATGCGGAAGCAGCTGGCCTGCAGGGACGGTTCAGTTCCCACGAATTGGGTGCTGAACTCCTGGAGGGGGCCAATCTGGTGCTCATGCAGTTGCCGAAATCGCTGGCGGAGCTGGAGGAAAACGCCGACGCCGTTGCCCGCTATGCAGCGCCGGATGCGGTCCTGCTCGCGGGGGGCCGCGTCAAGCACATGTCCCTGGGTATGAATAAAGTGCTGGACCGTTATTTCTCATCTGTGCAGCCGCAGTTGGCCCGGCAGAAGTCCAGGGTGCTGGTGGCCAGCAATCCCAAGCCGGTTTCGAGCGAGCCTCCCTACCCTGTGGTGGAGCAGTTGCCGGAATTGGGGATCACGGTTTGTGCTCATGGTGCTGCATTTTCCGGTGCACGCCTGGATATCGGAACCAGGTACCTCCTGACCTTCCTGGACAGGATGCCGCAAGCGCGTCGGGTGGTGGATCTGGGGTGTGGGACCGGCATTCTTGCCACGATGTTGGCACGGCACCAGCCGAAGGCGAGCCTGGTAGCAACTGATCAGTCGGCGGCGGCCGTGGCATCAGCTAGGGCCACGGCAGCTGCCAATGGACTGGAAGACCGGATTTCCGTGATCCACGACGACGCCCTGTCAACGTTTGATGCAGGCGGCGCGGATCTTGTCCTGTTGAATCCACCTTTCCACCTTGGAGCCAGCGTGCATGCCGGCGCTGCCCTGAAGATGTTCGAGGCGGCTGCCCGCGTTCTCGCGCCCGGCGGCGAGCTGTGGACTGTGTATAACAGCCATCTGCAGTACCGGCCGGTCCTTGAGCGGCTCATTGGCCCCACCGTGGAGGAAGGCCGGAACCCGAAGTTTACGGTGACTCGGAGTCGTCGTGGATGAGCCGGTCCCGCGCTTCACGGCGGGAATTTAGTGTCATCGTTACCAAGCCCTGACACCGTTGCCTGCGTGTGCGCATACCCGTGTGAGCATGGGTATCGTACGATTCAGACAAAGACGAAGTACGATGATGTTTTTTCGAAAACGACTAGGGGAATCAGTGACTGAGATCCGGCAGCCCACACCGAGGCGCGGAACGAATCTACCCCGCATGGGTGACTTTAATCTGACGGTCATCCTGGAGGCGATTCGGCGGTCTTCGGGTGGGCTCAGCCGTGTTGAACTCGCACAGATTGTTGGACTGTCCCCGCAAACCATCTCCAATATTTCCCGTCGCCTGCTTGACCAGCACTTGATTGTGGAGGCAGGCAAAGAGGGTACTGGCCCAGGCAAGCCGCGGACCATCCTGCGGCTCAATCCGTCGGGCATGTATGCGGTAGGCGTCCACCTTGACCCTGCAGTTATCACCTTTGTTGTCCTGGATCTTCTGGGCGACGTCGTCAGGCATTCGCGGATGGCTACTCCCGGTGGAGACCCCGCCGCGGTGATCACGAGCATCGCCCAGCAGATCAAGGTCCTCATTGAGGAATCGGGCGTTGATGCATCCAAGATCGCGGGGCTCGGTGTAGCCGTCCCGGGGCCAATCGACCTCGATGAAGGTTCCGTCGTGGAGCCTCCGCTGTTGACTCGATGGAACCGTGTGCGTATCCGCGAGGCCCTCACAGAGGCCACGGGCCTGGAGACGCTGGTGGACAAGGACGTAACGAGTGCTGCGGTGGCCGAAACCTGGGCCGGCGGGGCCAGCGGTGCCGGCAGTTTCGTCTTCATGTATATGGGCACCGGTATTGGTTGCGGCATTGTCCTGAACGATGAAGTGGTCCGTGGAACGTCCGGCAACGCGGGCGAAATCGGCCATATCATCGTTGATCCGATGGGGCCCCAGTGTGACTGCGGGCTCCGTGGTTGCGTGAAGTCCTCGTGTATCCCACAGGTCCTGGTGGCTGAGGCCGAGGCGGCCGGTGTGCTGGACAGCCATGGCAAGGACGCGGATGGGCCGCAGGTACAGGAACGTTACGCCTTGTTGTGCGACAAAGCCGATGCCGGCGATGAAAAAGCCATCGCCATCCTTGATAAGTCAGCCACTCTTGTGGCCCGTGCTGTCTCGGTGGTGACCAACACCCTTGACGTGGAACGCGTTGTTTTTGGTGGTCCTTTCTGGGGGCGGATGTCAAAGTACTTCCTGGAGCGTGTTCCGGGCCTGATTGCTGAAAACAGTGCGGCCCGCATGATCCACGGTATTGAAGTTGTGGGTTCCGGAGTGGGTGAGGATGTGGGCGCCATTGGTGCGGCCTGCCTCGTGCTGGAGCACACGCTGGCACCACGCGCCCAACGGCTCCTGCTGGAGGGCTAACTACTCCGCCACGTCGACTCGATTGGAGCATAATGCGCCGCCCCATGAGGTTTGCCACCGTCCTTCCCGTCGTAGCCGCTCTTCTCGCTGCAACCGCTTGTTCCTCGACGCCGCCTACTGCCGAGAACAAGACCCTGAAGATCGTCTACCAGAAATCCGACTCCTTCACGGCCCTGGATACCGTGATGCAGGACGCCAAGAAAGAATTCGAGGCAGCCAACTCTTCGGTGACGGTCAATCTCGAACCGATCCAAGCCAACGATGACGACTACGGCACCAAGCTCGCTCTGGCCCAGCGATCCCCGGACACCGCGCCGGACGTCTTCTATGAGGACACGTTCAAGGTGCGCTCCGACGTCGACGCCGGTTACCTCCTCAAGCTGGACAGCTATCTGGAAAAGTGGGATGACTGGTCCCAGTTCAATGAAGCGGCCAAAGCTGCAGGCCGGGCCGACGACGGAGGTATTTACGCGGTGCCTCTGGGCACTGACACGCGTGCTATCTGGTACAACAAGGCAGTGTTGCAGAAGGCCGGAATTCCTGTTCCGTGGCAGCCCAAAACGTGGGAAGACATTCTCTCCACGGCACGTGCCATCAAAGCCTCGGACCCAACTGTGATTCCCTTCAACATGTACGCCGGCAAGGGTACGGGCGAGGGCACCGTTATGCAGAGCTTCTACGAACTCCTCTACGGGACTGACAGCACGCTGTACGACGAAAAGGAAAAGAAGTGGGTAGTCGGTTCCCAGGGTTTCACTGACTCGCTGGCTTTCCTGAAGACCCTCTACGACGAAAAACTCGCAACCAGCCCGGCTGAAGCCCTCGACGCCAATGTCTGGAAGAAGGTCTTTGGCGAGTGGTTCCCGCAGGGCAAACTGGGGGCAACCGTGGAAGGCTCCTACACGCCGTCGTTCTGGCAAAAGGGCGGGCCCTATGAGTGGGCAGGCTACGAGCAGGACATGGGTGTGGCCATGTTCCCCACGCGGAACGGACAGGAACCGGGTGGCGTCAGTATGTCCGGTGGATGGACCCTTGCAGTTGGTGCCAAGAGCAAGAACGCTGAGCTGGCGTTCAAGTTCCTCACCACCGCGCTGAACAAGAAGAATGCCTTGGCCTTTGACGTTAACAACTCCCAGATAGCGGTCCGCACGGATGTTGCCAAGGAATCGAGCTACGTTTCGGCGAATCCGTTCGTCAAGGACGTGTCGGAATTGGTGAAGGTGACGCATTACCGCCCAGCCACCGCCGATTATCCGAGGATTTCGACGGCGGTCCAGGTAGCCACCGAGTCTGTCATCACCGGAAAGCAAAGCCCTGAAGATGCCGCAGCCGAGTATGACGCCACGGTGCGCAAGGTTGTTGGCGATGACAAGGTCCTGGACAGATGACGGGCATGAGATGACATCAAAGAAATGACAGCGGCGAAATGACGATTCGCCGCTACCTGCGGCTCCTGCCGGTCGTTCCGTCCGTTCTCTTGCTCTTGTTGTTCCTGCTTGCCCCGGTGGCCTGGTCCTTTTATGCGTCGTTTACCAATGCCGCACTTTCAGGCCGGGCTGCCCGGGATCCACAATGGGTGGGGCTGGAGAACTATGTCCGGATGTTCAGCGATGGCTCGTTTCCACTGGCGGCATGGCTGACTGTTGTTTTCGTCGCGGCCTCGGCCGTGTTCGGCCAGAACGTGCTCGGCCTATTGATCGCCCTGCTCATGACGCGCTCACGTAAGGCAGTTTCCTCGTGGGTGGGAACGGCGGTGGTAGCCGCCTGGGTACTTCCGGAGATCGTGGCTGCCTTCGCGGCCTATGCCTACTTCAACCGTGACGGCACTCTGAATCAGATGCTGGCCTTCTTTGGCGGGCAGGGGCCGGACTGGTTGTACACGTTCCCGCTTGTCGCGATTATCCTGGCGAACACGTGGCGGGGAACGGCGTTCTCCATGCTTGTATACAGGGCCGCCCTCGCGGACGTTCCGCAGGATGTCTCGGAGGCTGCCCTGATGGATGGTGCGCAAGGCTGGCAGCGCCTGGCATTCATTACGTTGCCACTGATCAGGAGCAGCATCGCCACCAACCTGATGCTGATTACCCTGCAGACGTTGGCCGTGTTCACGCTTATTTGGGTGATGACGGCCGGAGGCCCAGCCAATGCCAGTACCACCTTGCCGGTGTTGGCGTACCAAGAGGCCTTCAAATTCGGGGATATTGGCTATGGCACGGCCGTTGCTTCGGTATTGATTGTGTTGGGAGTGGTCTTCGGCGCTGTCTATGTCCGCCTGCTCAGGGAGCAGAAGCCGTGATGTCCAAGCCGCGGCTGGCGGCAGATGTTGCCTTGGCCGTGATCGGTTTGTGCTTTGTGGCACCGTTGCTGTGGTTGCTGCTGGCCGCCGTCGATCCTCACGCGGGCTATCAGACGGCGGTGCCGTCGGCGCCTTCGATGGATAATTTTGGCGCGGTGTTCACGCCGGAATTGTTGTTCCAGCCCCTGACCAACAGTTTCCTTCTCTCGGCCGGAACAGCGGCGGTCAACCTGGTGGCAGCAGTCCTTGCTGCGTATCCGCTGTCCCGCTACCAGTCCAGGTTCAACAAGCCGTTCATGTACTCGGTCCTTTTCGGGACGTCGTTGCCCGTGACTGCCATTATGGTGCCCGTCTACGGATTATTCGTCCAGCTCCAGTTGCTCGATTCCATGATGGCCACCGTATTCTTCATGGCTACAACCACGCTGCCCATGGCCATCTGGATGATGAAGAACTTCATGGACTCCGTTCCCTTGGAACTGGAGGAGGCAGCATGGATGGATGGCGCCTCAAGCATGGCGGCCTTACGCACCGTCGTCCTGCCTCTTATGAGGCAGGGACTGGGCGTGGTATTCATCTTTGTTTTCATACAGGCATGGGGAAACTTCTTCGTCCCCTTCATCCTGTTGCTCTCCACAGCCAAGCAACCAGCCGCGGTGTCCATCTTCAGCTTCTTTGGCCAGCATGGCGCCATAGCCTATGGGCAGCTGGCGGCGTTTTCCATCCTGTACTCAGTGCCGGTGTTGTTGCTGTACGTGCTGGTATCCCGGAGCGTGGGCAGCTCCTTCGCGTTGTCCGGCTCGGTGAAGGGCTAGTCGATGTCCTCGACTATTTCGCCGTAGGGTATCGACTCATCCAGATGAGCCTGGTGCCCGGTGGGGCCTGTGTTGTAGATAATCCGGACTCCATGCCTTTGGTCTGCGGCGGACTGCAACAGAACTGGGCGGACGGCGTCGATGACGCGCTGGCTTTGGCCGTTGAGGTACTGCTCATAGCGGACTGGTAGCTGAGGCATGGCAAAAGAATAGACCTCAGAAGCCCGCATGGGGAGGGCTCCCCATTGCGAGCTTGTTCAGGGGAGGCTTGGATAGAGTGATTCACGCCAGCGAGGGGACCACGAGTGCTTCAGAACACAGCCACGGCCGGAATCCATGCACCGGACTTGGCCAGTGCCCAGCAGCTCGTCGGCAGCATTATCCGCAGCTTCGAGACCAAGGTGGTGGGCCAGTCCAGGCTGCAGGAGACGCTGGTGATCGGCTTACTGACCGGCGGACATGTCCTTTTGGAGAGCGTGCCGGGTCTGGCCAAGACCACAGCGGCGCAAGCTCTTGCGGAGTCAGTGAGTGCGGATTTTCGCCGGATCCAATGCACTCCGGACCTGTTGCCCAGCGACATCGCGGGCACCCAGATATTTGATGCGGTCAAAGGCACGTTCGTCACCCAATTGGGACCGGTTCACGCGAACATTGTGCTGCTTGATGAGATCAACCGTTCCAGCGCCAAAACGCAGAGCGCCATGCTGGAGGCGATGCAGGAACGGCAGACGTCCATTGGTGGCGAGTCCTATCCTCTGCCCGAGCCTTTCCTGGTGCTGGCAACGCAAAACCCGATTGAGCAGGAGGGTACCTACCGCCTTCCGGAAGCACAGATGGACCGCTTCATGCTCAAGGACGTCCTGGACTATCCGAGCCCGGCGGAGGAAGCCGAAGTCATCAGGCGCATAGATGCCGGGGTGTTCAGCGCAGCGCAGAAGCCACCAGCGGCTGCTTCCCTTGACGCCATTGTCCAGGTGCAGGAACTCGTCAAGAGGGTTTACGTTGATCCTGCCATCATCAGGTACATCGTTGGCCTGGCGTATGTGACCCGCCATGCTTCCCAATACCTGGAGCCACGTTTGGCCAACCTCATCGAGTACGGTGCAAGTCCCCGGGCGAGCATTGCCTTCAGCCAGGCAGCGAGGGCGTTGGCACTACTGAATGGGCGGGATCATGTCATTCCGGAGGACGTCAAGAAGCTGGCCCACAGGATCCTGCGCCACAGAATAGTGTTGGGGTTCGACGCCGTGGTTGAAGGTGTCCCCGTGGAAACCATCATTGATGCAGTGCTCGCGTCCGTTCAGACGCCGTAGCGGACCCAAAGTGCCCAGCCTGCTCCGACGCGTGAAGTCGAAGATGTTCATCTTCGCCCATCGCAGGACCCTCACCCTGTTGGATGGCGAATACGGTTCGGTCTTCAAGGGCCGCAGCTTGGACTTCGATGAATTACGCTCGTACGTACCCGGCGACGAAGTCAGGGACATCGATTGGAAAGCCACTGCCCGCCACGGATCACCACTGGTCAAGCGCTATGTGGCCGTCCGCCGTCATTCGGTGCTGTTGCTCGTGGACACAGGACGGAACATGGCAGCCCATGCCGCCTCCGGTGAATCCAAGAAGGAGATTGCCGTTGATGCTGCCGGCGTGCTGGGCTATCTCGCCTGCAGGCACGGGGACGATGTCGGACTCCTGCACGGCTCGGCCGTTACCTCGCGCTACCTCCCGCCCCAGGGCGGTGAAGAGCACCTGGAACGGCTGCTGCGGGAAGTGGAGGCGGGGATTTCCCTGGGTGGGCCGGTGAGCGCCATCACCGAGCAACTCGACTATGCGCTCAGGTTCTTGAAGGGCCGGCTGCTTGTTGTCGTTCTCGCCGATGAGTTTAAGCCCGACCACCGCACGGAAACTCTGCTGCGGCGGCTGAGGGCCCGGCATGAAGTCCTTTGGCTTACTATCCTCGACGCTGAGTTGGCCAAGGAGGACCCTTCGGCGCTCACGCACGAGGCCAGCTTCGACGTCGGGAACGGGCAGCGGATCCCTGCGCCGTTGGCGGGGAACAGTGTTGTTCGTGCCGCATACGCCACCGCCATGCGGAAACGCGCGGAGGAGCGCAGCGCCTTCTTCCGCAGGCTCGGCATTGCTGAGCAGACGGTTAGTGCCACAGGCGACGTCCTCCCGGCGGTGTTCGCGCTCTTGGAGAAGCACCGCTCTGGCTCGAAGTCTGCAAAGAGTGGCAACCGTGCAGGATGACGCGGGCTTCTACGCACCCCTTCAATATCAGCAGCTGTGGCTATGGCTGGGCTTGGTGCTGCTGCTGCTCGTAGCGTGCTGGTACGGGTGGATCCTGTGGCCCGTCCGCAAAGCATCGCCAAAAACTCCGGCTAGCTTGCATGGGGGGTCACAAGATCTGGAAACGCTGCGGGCCGGGTGCCTGTCAGCAATAGATGCCCTCGAAAGAGAGGTCGACGCCGGCCGCCGCCCCGGGCGTGACGCCCACCAGCGACTCAGCCTCCTCGTGCGGGAATTTGCGGGTGCAGCCACAGGCCTTCCGGCCACTTCCATGACACTGGAGGAATTGCGCCGCAACGGACTGGATCAGTTCGCCGGGGGTATCGCGGTGATCTATCCCAACGAATTCGCGCCCGTAGCCACGCAATCCGTTCGGGACTCCGCAAAGACCGCACGCCAGGTGGTACAGGCGTGGAGCTGACCTATTGGTGGATTCTTCCCCTCGCTGCGCTGGTACTGGCAATAGCCGCCCGACTGGGGACCCGGCGTCGACCGCAGAGGGGCAGGCCAGTGGCACACGGCGAGCGCCTCACCGACCTTCCCGAGTACCAAAAGACCTTGCGGCGGTACAAGACCACGTTGGTCCTCGCCATGGCCTTGGGTGCATTGTTTCTCGCGGCCACAGCCACAGCAGCGGCAAGACCTGCCCAGCGCACCACGGAACAGCCCGAAATCCGGAACCGGGACATCGTCCTCTGCCTGGATGTTTCAGGATCCATGACCAGTACGGACGCTGCCATAGCCAAGGTGTTTCAGGAACTCGCCCGGGAATTCGATGGCGAGCGCATCGGCATGGTGATCTTCGACAGCAGCAGCGTCCAATTGTTCCCGCTGACAGACGACTACGACTACGCCGCGGAACAACTCACGGCAGCTCAGAAGGCCCTGGACAGCGGGGCAGGATCCTTCTTCGACGGGACATGGAACAGGGGAGGATCGTCCCTGATCGGCGATGGGCTGGCATCCTGCGTGCAAAGCTTCCCGGACGTCGAATCGGAGTCCGACAACGCCAAGCGCTCGCGGTCTGTTGTGCTGGCGACGGACAACTTCCTCTCCGGTGACCCCATCTTCACCTTGCAGCAGGCCGGCGCGCTGGCCCAGACCAAGAATGTCAAGGTGTATGCACTGAACCCCGGCGACTTTGACTACGGAGATCAAGCTGATCAGCCAGGCGTCCAACTCAGGGCGGTTGCCGAAGGAACCGGGGGCAGCTACTTCACCCTTGACAGTCCTGGCGCGGTGCCCGGGATCGTCCAGAAAGTGCAGGAGACCGAAGTCAGCAGCTACCTGGCCGCGCCCCAGGTTGCCGTGAGCGATAGTCCGGCGCTGCCGCTTGGGGTTGCGCTGCTAACAGGTGCCGGCATGGTGATCCTGGGATGGAGGCTGAGCCCGTGACATTTCAACCGATTCTTCCGTGGACACTCCTCGCTGCCATAGGCGTCGCCGTCATATCGTTCACCCTGTGGACCATCCTTCGCAGGCCAGGACCCGGCAGCACTGGACCACAAGGGTCGATGAGACCAGCCGCCATCCGGGGCGCCGCCGTCGTGCTTCTGGTCCTCGCCGCGCTGCGACCGGGGTGGCCAGGCAGTGAAGCGAGGACCGCGGTCGCGGACGTTGATGTATTTTTCGTCGTCGATACCAGCACCAGCATGGCCGCTGAGGATTACAACGGCACAGACACCCGCTTGTCAGGGGCAACACACGACGTGATGGCGATCGCCAAGGAACTGGCGGGAGCCAAGTTTTCCCTTATCACCTTCGACAACAAGGCGACCGTCCGCATGCCCTTGAGCCAGGACGCCACAGCGCTGCAAACCGCCATAACAACGCTGCAGCCGCAAAACCCGCGGTACGCCAACGGCAGCAGCATTACGGGCGCGGGAGCGTTGCTCAAGAACAGGCTCGCGGCCGCCAGGGAGCAGCACCCAGGACGTCCAGCATTGGTCTTCTACGCCGGGGACGGCGAGAACACGGCCGCCGAGGCACCAGCGCCGCTGCCCGTGGATGCGAACAGCGTAAGTGGGGGAGCGGTGCTGGGTTACGGCACAGGGCAAGGTGGCCGGATGAAAGACCCCTCGGACACCAAAGCCGGGTACATACAGGACAAGAGCTCGGGCCAGGACGCCGTGTCCAAAATTGACGAAGGGCAACTGAAAAACATCGCAGCGCAGCTCCATGTCCCATATGTCCACCGGGACGGGAACCAACCTACGGCTCACATGCTTGCCAAAGCCCAGCCCGGCGCCCTCACGCCTACCAACGACGACGGACCCGGCCGCGTGGAACTCTACTGGCTCCTGGCGCTCGCAGGCTTCCTGCTGGCCCTTCACGAACCCCTGCGTCATCTGACCGCGCTACGGGAAGTACGGGGGCATCGCTTGCGCCCGGGAACCAAAGAGCCAGTGGCATGAACAATGCACGACGCCGGACACGCCGCCTCGCGCTGTGGTCAGCCCCGCCGGCCCTGCTGGCGCTCGCCGTGGCAGCGAAACTCCTGAGCGTAGGTGCCCTGGGCGGGTACGCTGCACAGGCCTTCGAAACGGCTGATCAGGATGGTGCAGCCAGGGCCGCTTCCTGGCTGCAGGTTGCAAGCCTGTTCGAGCCGCACAAAGCGTACTTTGCATCCGGCGACGCCCATGTTCTGGCCAGCGACTTCTCGGCGGCACGGAAGGACTTCGAGGCGGCGCTGGATGCCGGTGCCGGCACTGATGAATGCCAGGTGCGGGTCAATCTGGTGTTGAGTATCGAGAAACTGGGCGATGCTGCCCTGTCGGCAGGCAGTAAGCCGACGGCAGCCACGTTGTTTCGTGAAGCGTTGGACGTCGTCGAGTCCTCACCTGCCCAGTGCGCGCAGGAGGGGCCCGGGAATTCGTCAGGGGAGGGGAAGGCTCTGGACTCAGCTGCCGGTCGGCTCAAGGGCAAGATAGCTGCGGACTCCGACGGAAGTGGCGAGGCGGAGAAGCCGGCCAAGGATTTGCCGTCCGGCCAACAGCAGGAGCAACTGCAAAAGCTGGGAGAGAGCGCGCAGCAGGCCAAACGTGAGCGGACAGAAGGGCAGGAACGCGAGGAGTACCTGCGCGGCCCCGAGAATGACTCGGGCGTAGACAGGCCCTGGTGAAGGTTTCTACGGCACCTTTTGGCGAACAAAGTTCACAAATCCTTCTTCACGGATCGTAAAACTGCGTCTTAATTCGGTGGTCGAGTTGAACCCCTCCTTGCCCACGACCTAGAGTCATAAACAAGTTACCGCGGTAACGTGTCAGCGATCCTCCGTTGGATCCGCCCCGTAAGGGCGGTGAGGAGGGTGTGGGTGCCCCCATGTGGGCCTGACATTTGCACACGGAAAGCTTCATTCCAGGCGTACCAGTCGCGGCTGCGTCCTGCTGGAGTTCTTTCGTGTATCCCAAACTCAATTCATCGATCATGCAATCAATGGCTCCCATGGATCCATTGGGTGACGTTCGATGACGAACAGCCAAGGACGCAAATGTCGCCACCAAGCCTTATTGACGTACATCCCAACCTCGCCGGAACGGCACCCGTAGCACTTTCCTACGAGCTGTTTCCCCCTCGCTCCCCGGCAGCCGCAGAAACCCTGTGGACCACTATCCGTGAACTCGAAGCCACCGAGCCGGACTACGTCTCCGTGACGTACGGTGCCAGTGGATCCAACCGGGACACCGCTGTTGACCTCATCAACCGTCTCCTGCTCGAAACCACGCTTCGGCCTTTGGCCCACCTGACGTGTGTGGGGAACACACCGGTTGAACTGGCAGAGATCATCGGTGAGCTCCTGGACCACGGCGTCCGTGGCATCCTGGCACTACGCGGCGATCTGCCCAAGGACGGAAGCCAGCCTGCCAGCGGTTCACTTCGCTACGCCCAGGATCTGATCGAACTGATCCGCCGGGTGGAGCAGCGTCGTTCAGCACTCCTTTGCGCCGGCAAGATCGCTGTCGGAGTGGCGGCGTACCCCACCAGGCATCCTGAATCGCCAAGTGTGGGACACGACGTCGAAGTTCTCCTCGCCAAGCAGCGTTCCGGTGCGGACTTCGCGATCACGCAGGTCTTCTTCCACGCGAACGAGTACTCGGACCTGGTTGCCCGTGCACGTCGGGCCGGGGTAACCATCCCGATCATCCCCGGTGTCATGCCGCTCACCAGCCTCCGGCGCCTGAAGCGCCTCGGCGAGCTGGCCGGCGTCGACCCTTCCGTGGAACTCATGGAGCGCCTGGCTGCCGTGGACACTGAAGCCGACCGTCGGCGAATCGGCGTCGCAGCCACTGTGGATCTGGCCAATGCGGCACTGGATGCCGGTGCGCCAGGCATTCACTTGTACACCTTCAATGAGCACGCCGACGCCCTGGACGTGCTGGACAAGCTGGCGCTGCCGCGGCCATCCCGCCCTGCTGGCCGCGTAAACACCATGGCCCTGCGCCAGGAATACGCAAGCTAACAGCCTGCCACCAACCCGTCGGCTCTTCCCGGCCACCCAAGACACCAACCTTTTCAAACCACTTCATCAAGGAATTCCCATGACTGAACAGAACACGCCCGCCACTCCGTTCCCGGCAGCCTCGCTGCTCGGCTACCCTCGCATCGGCCGTCGCCGCGAGCTCAAGAAGGCTGTTGAAGCTTACTGGGCCGGCAAGATCGACGCCGCAGCACTGGACGCAGCAGCAAAGGACATCCAGCTCACCATCGCCAAGCGCCTGCAGGAACTGGGCCTTACTGAAGCTGCCGCCGTTCCGGGTACCTTCTCCTTCTACGACCAGGTGCTGGACACCACTGCGCACCTGGGCGCAGTTCCGGCACGCTTCGGTAAGCTCCTCAACGCTGAGGGCCAGCTGGACATCGATGGCTACTTCACGCTGGCACGCGGCAACAAGGAACAGCAGCCGCTGGAAATGACCAAGTGGTTCGACACCAACTACCACTACCTGGTACCGGAAATCGGCCCGGAAACCGAGTTCACGCTCGCCTCCACCGCCAAGGTTGACGAGTTCGCCTTCGCACTTGCCAACGGCATTGAGACCCGTCCGTACATTGTTGGCCCGGTCACCTACCTGCTGCTCTCCAAGGCATCCGACGACGCCCCGGCCGGTTTCGCCCCGCTGTCCCGCCTCGAGGACATCCTGCCCGTTTACGTGCAGCTGCTTGAGAAGCTCGCCGAGGCTGGCGCCAGCTGGGTTCAGCTCGATGAGCCGGCCCTGGTTGTTGACCAGGACACGCCGGCCGCCGAGATCGAAGCAGCCGTTGCCCGCGCTTACGAGGTCCTCACGTCTGCCGCGAAGCGTCCGCAGATCCTTGTCTCCACCCCGTACGGTTCGCTTGACGGCCAGCTCGGTACGATTGCTGCCACCAACATCGACGCCCTGCACATCGACGTCTTCAAGGGTGGAGTTCCCTCTGCAGCTGCCCTCGCAGGCCTGGGCAACAAGACCCTGGTTGCCGGTGTGGTTGACGGTCACAACATCTGGCGCAACGACCTCGCCGCTTCAGCCGCGAAGCTGGATGAGCTGAAGGCTGCGGCCGGCAAGCTGGCCGTCAGCACGTCCACGTCCACCCAGCACGTCCCGCACGACGTCGCAGAGGAAACCGCGTTGCCTGAGCAGCTGCGCAGCTGGCTCGCCTTCTCCGACCAGAAGGCAGTGGAGGTCAAGACCCTCGCTTCCTACCTGGCGGACCCCGCGTCGGCCAAGGCTGCCATCGACGAAGCATCCGCCGTGATCGCTTCCCGCGCAACCGCCGAAGGCGTTCGCCGCGACGACGTCCGCGCCCGCACCCAGGCACTGACCGCTGCGGACTTCAACCGCTCCGAGTACGCGGTTCGTGAAACTGCCCAGGAAGAGGCACTGCACCTTCCGCCGCTGCCCACCACCACCATCGGTTCGTTCCCCCAGACGTCCGAGATCCGCTCCGCACGTGCCCGCAACAACAAGGGCGATCTCACCAACGAGCAGTACGAGAAGCTCATGAAGGACGAGATCAAGCGCGTTGTGGACCTGCAGGAAGAACTGGGCTACGACGTCCTGGTTCACGGCGAGCCCGAGCGCAACGACATGGTCCAGTACTTCGCGGAGAACCTCGAAGGTTTTGACGTGACGGTCCACGGCTGGGTCCAGTCCTACGGATCCCGCTGCACCCGTCCGTCCATCCTCTGGGGCGACGTCACCCGCAGCGCCCCGATCACGGTCGCCTGGGCTGAGTACGCACAGTCGCTGACCAGCAAGCCGATGAAGGGCATGTTGACCGGTCCTGTCACCATCCTGGCCTGGTCCTTCGTTCGCGATGACCAGCCGCTGGGCGAGACCGCCAACCAGGTTGGCCTGGCACTCCGCGACGAAATCGCTGACCTCGAGGCGGCCGGCATCAAGGTCATCCAGGTGGACGAGCCCGCCCTCCGTGAGCTCCTCCCGCTGCGCAAGGCAGACCACGCCGACTACCTGAAGTGGTCCGTTGACTCCTTCCGCCTCGCCACGGCCGGTGCTGCCGACTCCACTCAGATCCACACCCACCTGTGCTACTCCGAGTTCGGTGTGATCATCGATGCAATCGACGGCCTCGACGCAGACGTGACCTCCATCGAAGCTGCACGCTCCCGCATGGAGGTCGTCCACGACCTCGAGTCACACGGCTTCGGCCGCGGCGTTGGTCCGGGCGTTTACGACATCCACTCGCCGCGTGTTCCGGGTGAAGCAGAAGTCACCGAACTCCTGGCCACCGCCGTCAAGCACGTTCCCTCGCGCCAGCTCTGGGTCAACCCGGACTGCGGCCTGAAGACCCGTGGCTACGCCGAGACCGAAGAGTCCCTGCGCAACCTGGTCAAGGCAACCCAGACGGTTCGCGCCACGCTGCTCGAAACCGCTAAGTAAGCCAGCCACAACGACGGCGGCCGGTCACCGAAAGGTGAC
>NZ_JBFRFP010000021.1:0-85417 GCF_052114885.1 Paenarthrobacter sp. 2TAF44
CGGGCCTGGAAGAGGACCACGGTCCAGGACCCGCAAGCCAAGACCGCCCACATCGAGAACCACATGCTCGATGAACAGGGCAAACGCGACTTCACCTCCGCGGTGCCCGGGACCCGCCTGGTCGGAGACATCACCTACCTGCGCACCGGGGAGGGCTGGCTCTACCTGGCCACCGTCATCGACCTCTTTTCCGGCATGGTCATCGGCTGGTCCATGGCTGCCCACATGCGGGCAAGCCTGTGCACCGCAGCCCTGCAGATGGCACGGAACCACGGCCGTTTCGCCGAACATGGTGTGGTCTTCCACTCCGACCGCGGTACCCAATACACCTCCGACGAATTCCAGCAATGGTGCGGCACCAACGGGGTTACCCAGTCCATGGGCAAGGTCGGGGTGTGCTGGGACAACGCGGTAGCCGAGAACTTCTTCTCCCACCTCAAAACCGAGTTCTACCACCACCAACGCTTCGGCTCCAGGATCGCTGCCCGGACCGCCGTCATGGACTACATCGAGGGCTGGTACAACCGCCGCCGACCCAACCGCCGCGCCGGCGGCCTCCCACCCGCCACAGCCCACGCAAACCACCACACCACCGCCCAGCAACCCCTGGCCGCCTAACCAACAACAACGAGAACTGTCTCAAAAACTTGACGAGCGCACGGAAAGGGCCGATATGTGAGAGAGCATGCCTCAAAATCGGCAGTTATGTGAGAGAACGTTGGGTTAAAAGGGTTGGTATGTGAGAGAGGGATTGGGGCGACATAATCCGCCACCGAACTAAATCCCGGTTAATTTTGTCCATTGACCTGCATAAATACCGCGGAGAGCACTACGATGAGCAACGACTCATCACTGAGTTTGGTCTCATTGCATCATTCACACCTAACCCCGGGGGAACACCGTGAGTTACCAGCAACAGCCACAGCACACCCAGCCGTATGGCGCACAGACCGGCGAACCGCCGCTGTGGGCTCCCTACTATGGCGCACCCATTGGCGCCGCTGTAAAGCGTTTCTTCAAGAAGTACACCGCCTTCACGGGCCGTGCGAGCCGCAGCGAATACTGGTGGGTGGCCCTCGCTTTGGGTGTCATCGGCCTCGTGCTTGAGTTCATTTTCCTTGGCCTGGGCACTGCTGGCGCAACCGTTTCAGCTGACGGAACATTAGTGCCTGGAGGTGGCTTTGTCGTGGGCATAATTTTGCTCGTCATTTTCGGCCTGGCAACGATCATTCCGTCCATTGCGCTGATCGTCCGCCGTCTGCACGATGGCAACTTCAGCGGCTGGCTCGCCCTCATCGGCCTGGTTCCCTTCGTGGGTGGACTGGGCCTGCTGGTACTGATGCTCCTGCCGTCCAACCCGGCCGGCCAGCGTTTCGATCAGCCCAGCGGTATCTAGCAGTTCATGCACCCATAAGCACTATCTAAAAGGGGCGGCACGCCAAGTGCCGCCCCTTTTCATTCCCCAACGCAGAGGCCCCCAACGAGGAGTTCCCATGTCCACGAACACAACTCCGAAGAACATCAAGCGATGCGCCGTCATTGGAGGCGGGATTATCGGCGTGGCTGTGGCCCGGGAACTGGCCAACAAACTCGACGGCGTCCAGGTCACGGTTTACGAGAAGGAAGACCAGCTCGCCAAGCACCAGACCGGCCACAACTCTGGTGTAGTCCATGCGGGCCTGTACTACGAGCCTGGCGGGCTGAAGGCAACGCTCTGCCGCCGAGGAGTTGCCCTGCTTCAGGAATTCTGCAAGGCCAAGGATCTGCCGTACGAGGCCTGCGGGAAGTTGGTGATCGCCCAGACCCCCGAAGAATCGAAACGACTGGAGAACATCTTCGCGCGGGCAACGGCCAATGGAGTGCCGGGCGCACGCATGCTGCGCAGTGACCAACTACAGGAGGTGGAGCCGAACGCCGTCGGGCTTTCTGCCTTGCACTCGCCGGAAACAGCGATCGTGGACTACAGGGCCATCACCAATGCGCTCGCCGACGACGTTCGTGACGCAGGCGGGCAGATCCGGCTTGGGCAGGAAGTCACCTCGCTGGAACAGCAGGGGAGCGGCGCCGTGGTCCACACGAAGGCTGGAGGCGAACACTACGATCTCGTGGTGGCCTGCGCCGGGCTTCAATCGGACCGGTTGGCGAAAGCGACCGGGGAGTCCGCAACGCCGCGAATCGTTCCGTTCTTTGGGCAATACTTCCTCCTCGGGAAGGAAACCCGCGCACAAGTGAGGGGCTTGATTTATCCTGTGCCGGACCCCAAGCATCCCTTCCTTGGCGTGCACCTGACCAAAAGGATCGACGGCGAAATGATGCTGGGCCCCAACGCATTCATCTCCTTCGGACGCGAGGCCTATTCTTGGAAGGACTTCGATGTGCGGGACGTCCTGAATTACACGCTCTTTCCAGGCTTCTGGAATTTTGCCCGCCAGAATGTACCGTCGGCAGTCCGCGAATTCCAGACCGTCGTCAGTAAGAAGAAGTTCATCAAGGAGGCCGTACGCTTTGTTCCCTCGTTGGAGGGTGCCACTATTCTTCCCGGCACACGCGGTGTCCGTGCCCAAGCCATGAACGCTGACGGTTCACTGGTGGATGATTTTGTGATTTCACGACGCCGGGACACGGTTTTGGTGCGGAATGCACCGTCGCCGGGGGCTACGTCGTCCATGGCGATTGCGGAGTACATCGTGCAGCAGGCCTTGCGGGACTAACTGCAGCAGGCTTTGCAGGACTGAGCCCCGCAAAGGGGAAGTTAACAAGCCCGTGACGCCGCAGAAACCAGCCCCACATGACGCCCGGATACCTTTGCCGCATGAAAGCATCCTGGTTGGCTCAACAAAGCGCGAAGATCGGCTCCAAGATCGGCCAATGGATTGAGGCCGCATACGTCCTGGATTGTGTGGAACCGGCAAACGATCCAGGCGGCCACGGTGCTCACGGCCGGTCCACCGATTGGACGTGGCTTCCGGCGCTTAGCGGGGTTACGGTCGCGAGTGCGCAGGCCATTCAATCCCACTCGGGAATGACCCGCCGTAACCCCTAAAGGTTGGCTTGAAAGCTGCTGAATGTTGTTTTGGGCACACTTTTCGTTTAACGCGGATGCTATGCCCTAAACTGCTTCACTGAGGTGCCTGAAATGGCACTATGCAGCAACGAAAGCGAACCCAATGGCTACTGATTACGACGCACCCCGCAAGACAGAAGAAGAGACTCCCGCGGACTCGCTTGAGGCTCTTCAGGCGTCCCGCGGCACCGGTGCCCAGACTGCAGTCATCGACATCGACGAAAACGATACCGCGGAAGGCATCGACCTCCCGGGCGCCGATCTTTCCGGTGAAGAACTGACCGTTGTGGTGGTACCTGAACAGTCTGATGAATTCACGTGTTCTTCCTGCTTCCTGGTCCGCCACCGGTCCCAGGTTGCCCTGGAAAAGAACGGCCTTAAGTACTGCAAGGACTGCGAAGGCTAACCCCAGGCACCGCAAAACGTTCGTGCCCCGTCAGGCCAATGAATGGTCGGATGGGGCTTTTGCGTATCCGCGGCTCTTTGTAACGCCCCGGTGTCGTTATGTTCGATTACGAACCTGTGCATGAAGACCCTCAATACAGTCCCTGAACCGGCGTAAATGTCCCCTTCCATGACTCTCCTGTGACCACCCCGGAGTCGTTTTAACGGTTGTGCGCCGAAGCGGCCACAACCCATCCAAACCACCCAACGCACTCCTACTGTTGAAGTATCAACTTCGCCTGAAGGGGGCACAAAAAATGAGGAAATTTGGAGCGGGTTTGGCAGCAGTCCTTGCAGCTGCCGGACTCGGTCTGGTGGCACCGGGGCCAGCCTCGGCATCACCATATTGCGGGATCATGTGGGGCTCGCTGGCCAAGGCCGACCCCGACATGAGCGCCGCCAACGTCACCAACGTCCGTACGGGCCAGCAGCCCTGTTACGACCGCTTGGTGATCGATATGACCGGCAAGGTGGCCGGCTATTCAGTGCAGTATGTCCCGGTTGTGGTTCAAGATGCCACCGGCTATCCAATCCCCGTGCTCGGGGATGCTGACCTGCAAGTGGTAGTGACAGCGCCGTCGTACGACCAGAACGGCCAACTGACGTACGCGCCGGCTGCCAAGGCTGAGTTGTCCAACGTTTCCGGGTATGAGACGTTCCGTCAGGTGGTTTACGCGGGCAGCTTCGAAGGCTACACGAGCATCGGTTTGGGTGTCCGTGCCCGGCTTCCGTTCCGTGTCTTCACTTTGGACGGGCCCGACGGCGGTTCGCGCCTTGTGGTGGACGTCGCCCATCGTTGGTAGGAATTCCGCCAAAACCTACGAAAGCTGCCAGTTCGCCCGGATCATTCCGGCGAACTGGCAGCTTTCCAGCGATTTCTCGACAAGAGCTACTCGGGGACCACCAAGGCAGGGGTGTCCTTACGGATGGTATCTCCGCGGAAGAAACCGGGACGGATACGGGACATGATCAGCATGAACACGGCGCCCAAGGCAAGGATTCCGATGCCGAGCACGAACACGAGCCCCACTCCGAAGATCTCCGAGCCACTTCCAAACTCCGGGGCCCAGCTGTCCACCGCGGTCTGCAGGAAAACAACGAACAGGCCGACGCCACCCAGCAGCGGGCAGAGGAGACGCAGGAAGAAGTTGCGGGCACTGGAGAACACGCTGTTCCGGAAGTACCAGACACACGCGATGGCCGTGAGCCCGTAGTAGAAGCAGATCATCAAGCCCAGCGCCAGGATGGTGTCGTTGAGGACGTTTTCACTGATCACGTGCATCACGGCGTAGAAGCCCGCGGACAGGACGCCGGCCGCGACGGTGGCGAAGCCCGGCGTCGAGAACTTCTTGCTCATGTGGGCGAAGCGCTCGGGCAGGGCGCCATAGTGTGCCATGGCCAGCAGGCTGCGCGATGGTGAAGTGAACGTGGACTGCAGTGATGCGGCCGAGCTCGAGAGGACTGCGAGGGACATGAGGATCGCGAACGGACCCATAACCGGTGAAGCGAGGGCCGTGAACACGTTGGCGCTGTTTTCCTCGTTGTTCAGGCCGACTCCCGTGTCCCCAACGCCTGCGAACATCATGGTGGCGATGATGACAAGGAGGTAGATGCCCAGCACGATGACGGCGGTCAGCGTGCCTGCGAGGCCGGCGGTCTTCTTCCCGTTGGCGGTTTCCTCGTTCACTGTGAGGCAGACATCCCAGCCCCAGTAAACGAAGATCGACAGGGAGATGCCGGCCGCGATCTGGCCGAAGGTCTCGATCTTGGTGACGTCGAACCAGTCCCAGCTGAAGGGAACGGCAGTCTCGGAGGTGGACCAGTTGGCGAAAGCCATGGCCACGAACAGGCCAAGGACCAGCAACTGGAAGCCGACCAGCCCGTACTGGACGATCTTGGTGGTGTGCAGGCCGCGGTAGCTCACCCACACGGCCAGGGCAACGAAGACGAAGCAGGTGGCAACGTTCAGGACCTTGTTCGAGGCGAGGTCCGCGAGCTCGGGGGAGCCCGTAACCTGTGCCAGAAAGAGGTAGAAGAAGTCCACTGCGACGCCTGCCAGGTTGGACAGGACGATGATGTTCGCCGCAAGCAGGCCCCAGCCACCCATCCAACCCACCCAGGGGCCGAAGGCTTTAGTCACCCACGTGAAGGTGGTGCCGCTGTCCGGGGAATCTGCGTTGAGTTCCCGGTATGCCAGTGACACCAGGATCATCGGAATAAACCCGATAAGGAAGATCACGGGCAGTTGCAGCCCGGCTTCGTTGACAGTTGGACCGAGCGCGCTGGTAAGCGTATACGCCGGGGCGATGGTTGAAATGCCAAGAACGACGACGGCGAGGAGCCCCAACTGCCCCGTCTTCAGTCCCTTGCCGCTGATCTCGTGCGACGTGCCGGCCGGGCTGGTGCCTGAGGCCGTGCTACGGATTGTCTGGCTCATGAAAGGCCCTTTCTAGATGGCCGTAGGCTGCTGCTGCGTAATGCAGTGGATACCGCCGCCCCGGGCAAAGAGTTCCCGCGCGTCAACACTGACTACGCGGCGTCCGGGATAGGCGTCGGCGAGGATGCGGAGTGCTTTCTCGTCCATGGGGTCATTGAAACTGCATGCGATAACCCCTCCGTTGACCACGAGGTGGTTGATGTAGCTGTAGTCCACATATCCTTCGTCGTCGGTAAGGGTCTCCGGGGCGGGAACTTCGATGATGTTCCAGTCCCGGCCTGCTGCGTCATGGGTGGTGCGCAGGAAGTCGATGATTTCCCGGGAGACGTTGTAGTCCGGGTGTTCGGGGTTCTGCTGGGAGTGGACCAACAGCGTGCCGGGGCTCGGGATCGCTGCCACGATGTCCACGTGGCCGCGGGTACCGAATTTCTCCGAGTCACGGGTGAGGCCGCGGGGCAGCCAGACTACATGGGTGGCGCCGATGGTGCGGGCCAGTTCCCCTTCGATGTCCGCCTTGGTCAGACCCGGGTTGCGGCCTTGGTCAAGCTGTACGGTCTCGGTGACCAGGACTGTGCCTTCGCCATCAACCTGGATGCCGCCACCCTCGTTGACGATGCCTGACGGGATGTGGTGGGCATCGGCGCGGGCGCTGATCTCCGCTGCGATGAGGGAATCCTTGTCCCATGTGGCCCAATCCTGGCCGCCCCATCCGTTGAAGATCCAGTCCACGGCACCCAGCTGCTTGTTGGCATCAAGCACGAAGGACGGCCCGATGTCCCGCATCCAGGCGTCGTTGAGTTCAGCTGTCAGTACCTCGACGCGAGGGTCCAGGTAACGCGCGGCTGTGTCGACGTCGTCGGGGTGTACCACCATGGTGACCGGCTCGAACTCAAGGATGGCGTTGGCAACGGCAGCCCACGTGGACCGCGCAGCGTGGGCCTCTTCCTCCGTGTCGCCCAAGGTGTAGCCACCAGTGGGGAAGGCCATCCAGACACGATCCTGGGGTGCGGTCTCGGACGGCATCCGCCAGGCGCTCATGCGGATACAGCCTGGTACGGCGTGGCCTCGGCTGTGGAGCCGAGCGGGGCGTTGGGGTTCACGGGTTCCGTGAGGCGGCCGTACGTCTCCGGGCGGCGGGTAGCCAGGAACGGGAAGAGCGTGAGCCAATCCTTGCGCTGGTCCAGGTCGAGGTCGGCCACCAGGACTGCGGATTCATCGCGGGGTGCCTGGACAAGGATGCGGCCGTACGGATCGGAGATGAAGGATGAACCATAGAAGTTCAGGGTGCCCTCGCTGCCGTAGCGGTTGGGGGCAATCATGAAGAGGCCGTTGGCGATGCCGTTGCCTACGATGACCTGCTGCCAGAGCGGCTGGGTGTCGAAGTCGGGGTGGTCCGGTTCGGAACCAATGGCAGTGGGGTAGACCAGGATTTCGGCCCCACCCAGGGAGTACGTACGGGCAAGCTCCGGGAACCATTCATCCCAGCAGGTGGGCATGCCCAGGCGTGCGCCGCCGAGTTCGGCAGGAGCATGGACGGCGTACGCATCTTCGGCGGCCGGGCCCTTACGGAAGAACTTGTCCTCGTAGTAGCCGGCTGTGACGGGGATGTGCAGCTTGTGGGTACGGGCCACGAGCTCGCCAGCGGGGGAGACGAGGATCGCGGTGTTCAGTCCCAAGCCGTCATCCGAGCCGTCCGGGTTTTCAGCACGCTGGTAGAGCGATGCGTGGACCGAAACGCCGTACGTCCTGGCGGCCGCTGCGGCGAACGTGAAGGTGGGGCCCGTCAGCAGGTCCTCTGTGATGTCTGAAGGGCGGATACCTGCGGCCGGGTTGTTCTCCGGTCGGGTGTCTGCGGGGTAACGGGAGAGCGTCAGTTCAGGCAGGAAAACAACACTGGCTCCCAGCTTGGCTGCGCGTTCGATTCCGTCGTTCAGTTCGGCATGCAGGACTGCTTGATCAGCGTGCCAGCGGTGCTGAACGACGCCGACCCGCAGAGGGGTGCGGGTGGACGGCTCGGTGCGGGCCAAGGAAGTCGGGGCTTCGAGGCGGGTAATTTCAATCATGGGGGCATGTACTCCGGTGAGACGACAGTCACTAAATGAATAGCGTTCATTTAGTATGGCGGTAGTCACGGCTGGATGCAAGGGGCAAAAATGAATTCCCTTCATTTCCTTTGCGTGCAGGGAGCTTATCGCTTGGGTCGCGCCCTGACATGCATGCGTTCGCCTTGCTGCCCAAAGAGGGTGAGGAGCTCCACGGGTTCCTTAGTGGCGCTGGCGAACCAGTGTGGCGTCCGCGTATCGAACTCCGCCGCCTCACCTGCCTTAAGAATGAAGTCGTTCTCGCCCAGGACAAGCCGGAGTTTGCCGTTGAGGATGTACATCCAGTCGTAGCCCTCATGGGATTGAGGATCCGGAATTTCCTTCCCCGTGCCGCCCGGCAGGACCATCTTGAACGCTTGGATTCCCCCCGCTCGACGTGTCAGCGGCAAGGCTGTGCCCCACTCGTGCACGTGCGGCTTGAGGTGAATCCGCGGATCACCGGTTTCCGGGGCGTCGATGAGTTCTTCGAGGGGGATTTGATGAAGCCGGGCAATGGGCAGGAGCAGTTCGAGCGTGGGCTTCCGTTGCCCCGACTCCAACCTGGAGAGCGTGCTGACTGAAATACCCGTGGCTGCCGAGGCCTCCGCCAGCGTCACATTGCGTTGGGTCCGCAGCGCTCGCAGGCGAGGGCCAACGGCGTCGAGCATTTTGCTGAAATCCGGAGTCATGGCTCCAGTTTGCCATACTGGCAAAATTTGTTGCTGCTTTCGATGTGTCCGGTTGAGCATCGAACCAGGCCTCACAACAGAGCGAACAGGAGACAAAAATGGAACAACAATACGACGTCGTCATTGTGGGAGGTGGCTCAGCTGGGTTAAGTGCCGCCGTCACGCTGGGTAGGGCGTTGCGGTCCGTGCTGGTCATCGACGCCGGGGAGCCGCGGAACGCCCCTGCTGCAGGAGTGCACGGCTTCCTTTCCCGGGACGGGCTCAGCCCCAAGGAGCTCTTGGCGCTTGGCAGGGCGGAAGTTCTGCACTACGGCGGCCACATTGCTTCGGGCGTGGCTGTAGCGGCGCGTTCGACGCCGGATCCCACCAACGCTTCGGAACCCGCCTTTGAGGTGGACCTGGCTGATGGTCGGACTATCGGGGCGCGTCGGATACTGGTGGCCACGGGCCTGACTGACATCCTTCCGGACGTGAAGGGCATCCGGGAGCGCTGGGGCAGGGACGTCCTGCACTGCCCGTACTGCCATGGTTGGGAAGTGCGGAACAAAGCGATCGGCATTCTGGGGTCCGTACCCATGGCTCTGCACCAAACTTTGTTGTTCCGGCAGTGGAGCCCCGACGTCACGCTGTTCCTGAACGACGTCGTCGAACCCTCCGAAGAGCAGTGGGAACAACTGGCGGCCCGGTCCATCAGCGTAGTCGAAGGCAAGGTTCAGTCATTGGAAGTCACTGACGATGCCTTGAGTGGCGTCGTCCTGGAATCCGGCGCGGTGATACCAGTTGAGGCGGTGGTGGCTGGTCCGCGCATGGAGGCGCGTTCCAGGGTGCTCGAATCCCTCGGTATTGAGCCGGTGGAACACCCCCAGGGAGTGGGACTTCATTTTGAAGCGGCTGCGCCGGGGGGAGCCACATCGGTGCCGGGCGTTTGGGTAGCCGGCAATGTCACTGATCTCACTGGTCAGGTAGTGGCCGCAGCGGCGGCAGGAAACATGTCCGGTGCAGTCATCAACGCGGATCTCATGATGGCCGAAACCAGGCTGGCTGTAGCGTCGGCGGCCCGCCGCGATGAACGCCTTGTTTCACCGTGAGTTGCATTAAATAACAGTCGACTTACGGCCCTCGTGCGAGGACGATTAAGGGACAGCCACTAAGGAGGTTGGGTATGTGCTACTCGTACTATGAGGGCTATGAGAGGCGCTCGAAGAAGGACTCCGTGCGCACGCCCGAGATGCACAAGCCTGAGACGAGCAAGGATCAGGCACCTGAGGCCCCTGCCGAGAAGAGCCCGCAGACAGAAGGAACGTTGTGGACTTTCCTGGCCCGTCGTCGCAGGGAATTTGAGGTTTCAGAACCGAGGATCGACCGCATCCGCGAGAAGGTCTAGGCGTCGGTCCGGGCAAAGAACCCCGTCCAACGGACAATTCACCACCGCGCGCGGTGGTGAATTGTCCGTTAAGCGGGGGTTTCCGTTACTTCGGGGCGTCCAGAAATTCGAGGGCGCCAGTGACCAGTGCTTCCGTCCCAAGGGTCAGTGTTGGCTGGATGATCGGGGCAAAGAAGGGCGAATGGTTCGATGGAACGTCCTCCGGCAGGCGACTCGTCGTCGCCCAATCTTGAAAGTGGGTGGCCCCGATCCCGCCCAGGAACCAAAAAACCAAGGGCGCGCCGGCCGCCGTCGCGAGTTGGCCTACGTCTTCACTGCCTGAGACGGGGCCCGGGTCTATGATCCTCGCCGCCCCGAACCTATCGGAGAATGCTGAAGCCACCCGTCCCGCGGCCGATTCGTCATTGACGGTTAACGGGAAGCGCTCCTCATAGTGGAAGTCGGGTTCCTTGAGGGAGCCTGAGGCGGCAGCCTCACTTCGAACGATGCGCTCGATCGAGTTCAGGACTTTCTCCCGCGTGGGCTCGCTGAAGGATCGGATGCTGAGGCCAAGGGTTGCAGTCTCGGGAATGATGTTGTTCTTGGTTCCCGAATGGATTTGCCCAACCGTAACTACTGCGGAATCGCTGGCGGCGAGTTCGCGGGACACCACTCCCTGCAGGCGCATGATGGTTGCCGCGGCCATGAGCACTGGATCAATGGTGGTTTCAGGCCGGGAGCCGTGGCCGCCGCGCCCATGCAACGTCACGTTGAGGGAATCCGCTGATGCCATGGCCACACCCGGACGGATGCCGAACCATCCGGCAGGAAAGGGCGCCACGTGCTGGCCGAGGACCACGTCCGGCTTGGGGACAAGGTCAAAGAGCCCATCCGCGACCATTGCCTGGGCACCGCCACCCCATTCTTCGGCTGGTTGGAAGACGGCGATCAGGGTGCCCTGCCACTCCTGCCGCTTTGCGGCCAACTCTTCCACTGCTCCGAGCAGGCAGGTGACATGTACGTCGTGCCCGCACGCATGCATGACCGGCACCTCACGGCCTTCATGATCGACGCCGACTGCCGTACTTGCGTAGTCCAATCCGGTGGCTTCTTTGACGGGCAACGCGTCCATATCGGCACGAAGCATGACCACAGGTCCGGGGCCATTGTCCAGGACTCCTACGACCCCCGTCTTCCCGACGTTGCGGTGAACCAGCAGCCCCAAGTCCTCGAGGTGTCCGCCGATGATCCCGGCGGTTCTAACCTCTTGGAAGGAAAGCTCCGGGTTCGAGTGGAGGTCACGGTAGAGGGCTTCAAGGTCCATGCTCATGGGAATTTTCCTTAACAGGTAGACGCCGCAGGGTCTGGCCAGTGTACCGAGGTCACCAGAGGGCAAACTTGATGCATGGAATCTTCACAAGAGATCACTACCCAACGCTCAACGGTCGAGGATTGGACCAGGGCTCTGGCAGAATCCAGCGGGTCGCCTGGTGGAGGCGCAGGAACGGGCGTAATGCTCGCCATCGCAGCATCCCTGACATCCATGGTTGCCGGTTACACGGAGGCCCCCGATGATCGGCTGGCCGAGCTGCAGGCCCGGGCCAGCACGCTCCGCGAAACCGCCCTGAAGTTGGCCGACGACGACGCTGCGGCGTCAAAGGCTTTCGGCGCGGCCTTCCGGCTTGATCCGGGCCCGGAGCGCGATGAAGCAATCCACCGTGCATCCGTCGATGCAGCCAAGGCGTCCGCGGTCCTTGGAGACCATGCCATCGAAGCCATCGAGGACCTGGGATGGCTGGCCGCCAACGGGAATCCGGCGCTCATTGCTGATGTGGTGGTTGGCTTCGGTGCCCTCAGGGCGGCCATTGCAGGAGCCCGCACCAACGTGAGCTTTGACCTCGGGTCGCTCAGATCCGCGGGCGCGTCGCTGGACGAGATCAAGGAACAGCACCCTGAATTGTGGGCAACGGTAGGGTGGCTCGGCGATGCCCTGGACCGGATTGACCAGCTGGTGGCCGCCGTAGATGGCAAGGCTGCACCTACGGACGGCCACTGATTCCCGCGGCGCTTACTGCGCCCTGGGAACCCGGCGGAGCACGACGGCGGCAAGCACTGCCGCCCCTGCCATCAGTACCAGCCCAATCGCCGCAGTGATGTGGACGCCGGACTCGAAGGCTACCCGGGCGGCGGCTGTCAGTGCATCCGATAGCGGAGCGGGTAGGGCCGCAGCAGCATCCACTGCGCCCGCCAGCGTTTCTCCCGATTTACCGGCTGCCTGCGTGGACAACCCCTCCGGGATGACGAGGTTGTGCTGGTAGGACGCAGTGAGGATAGAGCCCAGCACGGCCGTTCCCAGGAGCGAACCCAGCTCGTAGCCGGTTTCGGAGATCGCGGACGCCGCTCCGGATTTGTCGGCCGGCACCGAGCCGAGGATGAGGTCGTTGGAGATGGTTTCCGCGGCGCCGACGCCAACGGCGAGGACAGTCAAAGCTGACAACAGGAACACAGGTCCGCTGCCGTGGTCACCTACAGCGACCACCAAATAGCCCGCCGCGCTGAGGGTAAGTCCGCCGGCCACCACGAATCCTGGCCGGACGCGCTTTACCAGCGGGACCACCACCAGGCCGGCGATGACCGTTGCCAGGAGCGCCGGAATCATTGCGATGCCAGCCTCCATGGGGGACTGGCGCTCAACAAGTTGCAGGTGCTGGGCGAAGAAGTAGATGAAGCCCGTCATGGAAAACAAGGACAGGACGTTGGCCACTATCGCTGTGCTGAACACCTTGTTCTTGAACAAAGAGACGTCCAGCATGGGACTCTGGATCTGCCGCTGGCGACGCACAAACACAATGCCCATCACCAAGCCGAAGACCATGAAGGCCGCTGCGGACACCCCGAATCCGTGGACAGCAAATTCCTTGATGCCGTAAACGAACGGAGCCATGGTGATCACGGACAGCGCGATGCTGGGCACGTCCACCCTGCCGGGATTGGCGTCCTTGGATTCGGGAATGAGGGCCCTGCCGAAGGCGAGGAGGGGCAGGAGGAGGAAGGTCGCTACCAGGAAGACCGCACCCCACCAGAAGTGTTCCACCAGCCAGCCACCAAAGATCGGGCCAAGGGCGGCGCCACCAGAGAATCCGGCAGCCCATACGGCGATCGCGAGCCGCCGACGGTTCGGATCAGCAAAGATGTTCCGGATCAAGGACAGCGTTGAAGGCATCAACATCGCGCCAAATACGCCAAGTGCGGCGCGGCCGGCAATCAGCCATTCCGCGGAAGGCGCGAATGCTGTAGCAGCCGAAACCGCGGCGAAGCCCGTGCTGCCGATCAGCAGCAGCCGCCGTCGTCCGATCCTGTCGCCGAGGTTGCCCATGGAAACCAGCAGCGCCGCCAACACGAGCGGGTAGGCGTCAATGACCCATAGGAGCTGCACGCCACCCATATCCAAGGAGCGGGCAATTGCCGGCAGGGCGAACGTGAGCGCGGTGTTATCGACGGCCACCAGCAGCACCGGGAACATCAGGAGTGCCAGGGCCGTCCAATCGCGCCACGGTGCTGCCTGACTGGTCAGGGAGCGAGCGGAACGGGGTGCTTGGGTTGAGGGCGGCGTGAACATGTCATTAACTATACCGTCCAGACGGTATAGTTTCAAAGTCAACAGCACCAACCCCGTAGGGAATGATGTAGTCATGCCACGAAAACCAGTTGCCCGGGATGCGGTCCTGGATGCCTATGAAGCCCTTCTTATTGAGGTGGGCGAGCGGGCTGCCACGCTTGACGCAGTCGCCAAGCGGGCAGGGGTCTCCAAGGGCGGACTGCTTTACCACTTCCCCAACAAGGAATCGCTGATCAGCGCTCTGTTGGAGCGCTTGGATGAGTTGGCCCAGGCAGACATCGAAAAAATGAAGACCGCGCCAGATGGCAGCGCTGCCTACTTCATTCGGACCTCACTGTGGGCCGGAACTCCCATGGATCGTGCATTCGTTGCTGCCACGAGACTGGCCGAAGTTGCCCATGAGGAGACCCGCCACAGGTTTGCCGGAATCCAGCAGCAGTGGTTGGACGTCCTGGCTGAGGATGTTGGTCCGGAGGTTGCCAAGGCTGTCAGTTACATGGGCGACGGCCTGTATTTCAACGCCATGTTCGAGGGTGGCCGGGAAGGCGGCAAGGCCGGGCGGGAGGCCGACGTCGAGATCCTGCTGGGAGTCCTGGACCGGCTCCGCAAGTAGCGGGTCATCCATTTGCGGCGACGCCCCCAACGTAGGACAATTGAGCCTTGTGGTGCGCCTTTACTGGGGCACGCAAACAATTGAATATGCCTTTGATCTGCGGCGGGAGAGTCCTGCAAGCAAGTGATGCGGGCGCCGTAGGAGCAAACCCTCCCCAGGAATCTCTCAGGCCCACGCACCGCCGCGGCGAGGCAACTCTGGAAAGTAGCAGGCCTTTTGCCGCGTCCTTTGGCGCGGAAAAGATGCTGTGCTCACCGACGGTGCAAGCGATGGTTGTGCAAGCAACACGCGGAAACTCTCAGGTCCAATACAGAGCGGGGAGGAACCCAGCCACTGTGGCGTACCCAAACGCCGCCCAAGTAATGGAGTTCCTTCGTGACGGTTAGTTCAGCCTCCACCACCTTCGTCGATCGGCACATTGGCGCCCGCCGCCAGGCCGACATTGACACCATGCTCAAGACGGTCGGCTACGACACCGTTGATTCGCTGGTTGATACGGCCGTTCCCAACGACATCCGCCAGGACGTTGCCCTCACGCTCGAAAACGCGCTCAGCGAAGTTGAGGTGCTGGCTGAGCTGCGCAAGCTTGCGTCCAAGAACAAAACTGCCGTCCAGATGATCGGCCAGGGCTACTACGACACCGTCACGCCGCCGGTTATCCGCAGGAACATCCTCGAGTCCCCGGCCTGGTACACCGCCTACACGCCGTACCAGCCGGAAATCTCGCAGGGCCGGCTCGAAGCCCTCCTGAACTTCCAGACCATGGTCCAGGACCTCGTGGGCCTGCCGATCGCCAACGCCTCCCTGCTGGACGAAGCAACCGCCGTTGCAGAGGCCGTGCTCATGATGCGCCGTGCCAACAAAAACAAGGCAGCCCATGATGGGAAGACCGTCCTCGACGCCGACTGCCTCCCCCAGACCATTGCCATCGTCAAGGGCCGCGCTGAGGCCCTCGGCTTCGAGGTTGAGGTTGCTGACCTTTCGCTCGGTCTCCCGGAGGGCGTCATCAACGGCGTCGTCCTGCAGCAGCCCGGCGTTTCGGGCCGCGTGTTTGATCACTCCGCCGTCATCGCTGAGGCCAAGGAACGCGGTGCACTGGTCACGGTCGCAGCAGACTTGCTCTCCCTGACGCTCATCACCCCTCCGGGCGAGCAAGGTGCGGACATCGCCGTCGGTTCCGCCCAGCGCCTCGGCGTTCCGCTGTTCTTCGGCGGCCCGCACGCCGCGTACATGGCCGTCCAGAAGGGTCTCGAGCGTTCCATGCCGGGCCGTCTGGTGGGTGTTTCCAAGGACGACGCCGGTGTCCCCGCCTACCGCTTGGCGCTGCAGACCCGCGAGCAGCACATCCGCCGCGAGAAGGCCACGTCCAACATTTGTACCGCGCAGGCGTTGCTGGCCATCGTCGCGTCCATGTACGCCGTCTACCACGGCCCGGAAGGCCTGAAGGCAATCGCCGAAACCGCCCACGGTCACGCCCGCACCCTTGCAGCGTCGCTGAAGGCTGCCGGCGTCGAGGTCCTTCACACTTCCTTCTTTGACACCATCACAGTCCGCATCCCCGGCAAAGCGGCTGAGATTGTGGCCGCCGCCGAGGCCAAGGGCATCAACCTGCGCGGCATTGACGTTGATCTGGTGGGCATCTCTGTTGATGAGACCACAACGACGGCGGTTGTCGCCGACGTCGCGGCGGTCTTCGGCGCTTCGGTGCTCGAATCAGCAGAAGATTTCGCGCTGGAATCTTCCGTGGAGCGCTCAAGCGACTTCATGCAGCACCCCGTATTCAACACGCACCGCTCCGAAACCCAGCTCCTGCGCTACATCCGCAAGCTCTCGGACCGTGACCTTGCACTGGATCGCACCATGATTCCGTTGGGTTCCTGCACCATGAAGCTCAACGCAACCGCCGAGATGGAAGCCATTTCGTGGCCGGAGTTCGCCTCGATCCACCCGTTCGCTCCGGATTCCCAGACAGAGGGCTGGCGCGAGCTGATCACCGATCTTGAGTCCCAGCTAACTGAGATCACCGGCTACGATCAGGTCTCCATCCAGCCCAACGCCGGTTCCCAGGGTGAGCTCGCCGGCCTGCTCGCGATCCGTGGTTACCACCTGTCCCGTGGCGACGGGCAGCGAAATGTCTGCCTGATCCCTGCTTCTGCGCACGGCACCAACGCGGCTTCCGCAGTTCTGGCTGGCATGAAGGTTGTTGTGGTCGCCACCGCTCCTGATGGCACCATCGACCACGTGGACCTCAAGGCCAAGATCGAAGCAAACCGGGACGCTCTCTCGGCCATCATGATCACCTACCCGTCCACGCACGGTGTGTACGACGCCGACGTCCGGGAAGTCTGCGACGCCATCCATGAAGCTGGCGGCCAGGTCTACATCGACGGTGCAAACCTCAACGCCCTCGTTGGACTCGCACAACCGGGCAAGTTCGGCGGCGACGTCTCGCACCTGAACCTGCACAAGACGTTCTGCATCCCGCACGGCGGCGGCGGACCCGGTGTTGGCCCGGTCGCGGCCAAGGCACACCTGGCGCCCTTCATGCCCGGTGACGCTGCTTCGTGGACCGAAGGCAACGACGTCCCGATTTCGGCCTCCCGTTTCGGTTCGGCCGGTGTGCTCCCAATTTCCTGGGCTTACGTGAAGCTCATGGGCGGCCAGGGGCTCACGGAAGCCACCAAGTCCGCGCTGCTGGCGGCGAACTACATCGCTTCCCGCCTCAACGAGCACTTCCCCGTGCTCTACACCGGGGAAGGCGGACTTGTTGCCCACGAGTGCATCCTGGACCTCCGTGAACTGACTGCGCGCACAGGTGTCACTGCTGAGGACGTTGCCAAGCGCCTGATCGACTTCGGTTTCCATGCTCCCACCCTCGCGTTCCCTGTCGCCGGAACCCTCATGGTGGAGCCCACAGAGTCCGAGGACCTCGTGGAGATCGACCGCTTCATCGAAGCCATGATCACCATCCGTGCCGAAATCGAGCAGGTTGCCACAGGCGATTTCACTGTTGAGAACTCCCCGCTGCGCAAGGCACCCCACACGGCTGCCGCCGTCGTAAGTTCTGACTGGGACCGCGCCTACCCGCGTGAGCAGGCCGCGTTCCCCGTCCACCACCTCAAGCAGGACAAGTACTTCCCGCCCGTTGGCCGCATCGACGGCGCAGCAGGAGACCGCAACCTGGTCTGCTCTTGCCCGCCGATCGAAGACTTCGAAAACTAAAGGACGCCCTGCAAATGAACGAGAACTACACCGCTCTCTACGAAGAGCACAAGAAACTGGGCGCGTCCTTCACCGACTTCGGTGGCTGGCAGATGCCCCTTAAGTATTCGTCCGAGTTGGCCGAGCACCACGCCGTCCGCAAGTCTGCCGGCTTGTTCGACCTCTCCCACATGGGCGAAGTCTGGGTCACCGGACCTGACGCGGCAGCGTTCCTGGACTATGCGCTGGTAGGCAAGATTTCCGCCATGGCCGAAGGCAAAGCCAAGTACTCGCTGATCTGCCAGGAAGACGGCGGCATCATCGACGACCTCATCACCTACCGTCGTGGCGCCGACAAGTTCCTGGTGGTCCCCAACGCGGGCAACGCTGCGGTTGTGGCGGCGGCACTGCTGGAGCGCGCGGCTGGTTTTGACGTGGTTGTGGAGGACGCCTCTTCCGAGACGTCGCTCATCGCTGTGCAGGGTCCGCGCGCCGAAGCCATACTCGTCCGCCTTGTGCCCTCAGAGCAGCACGCCCTGGTCACCGAACTGAAGTACTACGCCGCTGTTGAGGTGCCGTTCACGTTCGACGGCGGCACTCAGGACCTGCTGCTCGCCCGCACCGGCTACACCGGTGAAGACGGCTTCGAGATCTTTGTGTCCAACGACTCCGCTGCTAACCTCTGGCAGGCCATCGCCGACGCCGCTGAAGAAGGCGAGCTCGTCCCGGCAGGCTTGGCCTCCCGCGACTCCCTGCGCCTGGAAGCCGGCATGCCGCTCTATGGCAACGAACTGTCCCGCGAAGGCAACCCCTTCGCGGCAGGGCTCGGTCCCGTCGTCGCACTTTCCAAGGAAGGCGACTTCGTCGGCAAAGACGCACTCGCTGCCCTCAAAGCAGCCGGAGCCGGCTCCACCAGTGGACGTAAGCTCGTGGGTCTCAAGGGCCTGGGACGTCGCGCTGGTCGAGGCCACTACCCGGTCCTCAAGGACGGTGCAGTAGTAGGCGAAGTCACCTCCGGCCAGCCCAGCCCAACGCTTGGCTACCCGGTAGCGCTGGCCTACGTCGACGTCGAGCACGCCGAAATTGGAACTGCGTTGGACATCGACCTGCGGGGCAAGAGCGAGCCGTTCGAAGTTGTCGCATTGCCGTTCTACAAGCGCCAGAAGTAAGCGGGGGTTGTCCCGACGGGTCGCCTTTTGGCCCGTCGGGGCCGGCGACCTCTGCATGCTCCCCACCGTCCCCCTCGCCTCGCAAGCTCGGCCAGGGAACCCGGACGGCGTGGCCCCCGTCGAATAGGGCGCCCGCTGAGCGGACGCGATGCTCTCTTAGACGCATGCTGCCGGTCACCGGACCCGAAGGGGCTGCGCACATCACCAGGACGCGCGGCCACTCTGGCGCCCCTCGAACCGCTGAATGCTGGGGGAGTGGCAACCTGCCGAAGGTGATTCGGTTGGATCACCTTGCCCGCAGGACATGGCTCCGTTCGACTTGGCGCCACGGCGCAAGGCTGGCTCCGCGCGATGGTTCGGATCCAAGTATGTTTTGGGTTCTCGCCAGGGAGGGCGGGCCGACGGCGGGGGAGCGGGTTCCGGGAGCGGGCGTCCAAGGGAGCGGCACGTCCGCCCAGCGGGCGTCCTCGCGACCGAGCCCGCGGAGGAACCCGGTTCCACGCCCCCAACCCAGCCAAGACTGCCGCACACACAGCCATAGTTTTTGATCAACCAAAGAATAGGAAACAGAATGCCCAAAGTAGCGCCCGAACTTCAGTACTCCGACGAGCACGAGTGGGTTTCCCGCGGGGAGGGGAACCTGGTGTCCGTTGGGATTTCCGAGGTTGCCACCGACGCACTGGGCGACATCGTGTACGTTGACCTGCCCGAGGTTGGTTCCGCCGTGACGGCTGGCGAGACCTGTGGGGAGGTTGAGTCCACGAAGAGCGTGTCGGACCTGTACTCGCCGGTCACTGGTGAGGTCACCGAGATCAACGACGCCGTTGTGGGCGATCCGGCCCTGATCAACAACGACCCCTACGGTGCTGGTTGGTTGTTCAAGGTCGCCGCTGAGTCCGAGGGCCCGCTGCTTTCGGCCGAAGAGTACGCCTCCAAGAATGGCGGAGATCTGGCGTAACTGCTCTGCACGCGTTGTCAGTTGGCCCGATGGGGCCGCCATCCTCTGCGGCCTCGGTCGCTTAGGCGCCCGCTGGGCGGACGCGAAGCTCCCTTAGACGGCCGCTGCCGGACGCCGGTCCCAAGGGGCCAGCGGTCAGGTGCCGTTTCGTGCGGACGCGATGCTCCCTTGGACGGCCGCTGCCGGACGCCGGTCCCATGGGCCGGTTTCTGGGCGGGCGGTGAGGGGTTGGGATGCTCCCTTGGACGGCCGCTGCCGGATGCCGGTTCCAAAGGGGCCGGTTTCTGGGCGGGCGGTGAGGGGTTGCCTTGCCCGTTTCGGGGGTACGCTGCCGGAGATGCCGTGCGCACGGCATGTTTGGCAGCGGAGCCCCGAAATGGCCGCTGGAGCCCGCGGAGGACGTTGGCCCGAAGCGCCCATACACCGCCAACTGTGGCGTAGCGTGGGATTGTAGGAACTAAATAATTCGCGACGCCGGGTTGCCGCCAAAAGGGGCCGCCCGGCGTCGTTGTTCGGTCGCTTCCGCCACGAGCGGGGGAGACCATCCGCCAGGACCATCTGGCGGACCGTTTCAAACTGTATTAAGGAATCCCGACCATGGCTGTTGGTGTTTTCGATTTGTTCACCGTGGGTATTGGCCCGTCGAGTTCCCATACTGTGGGGCCGATGCGGGCTGCCGCGGTGTTTGCCGGTGAGCTGCGTGAGTCCGGCCTGCTGGACCAGGTGGCCTCTTTGCGGGTTGATTTGTATGGCTCCTTGGCTGCGACTGGCCGTGGCCACGGGACCATGACGGCCACGCTGCTGGGCTTGGAGGGATATCACCCCGAGCTGATCCTGCCCGATGAGGTGGAGGAGCGGCTCGCGTCGATCGCTGAGACGGGTGTGCTGAATCTGGCCGGAGCCGGTGAAGCGGGTGCCGGGGTTCAGTTGCCGTATGCCGTGGAGGACATGATCCTGCATCCGTTGACGGTGTTGCCGCGGCATACGAATGGGATGAAGTTTGCCGTCTCTGATGCCGCGGGGAATGTTCTGCGGGAGGCGACGTTCTTTTCGGTTGGTGGCGGGTTCATCGTACGGGAGGGTGAGGAGGACGCTGCGCGGGCGGAGTTGGAGGAGACGAAGGCGGAGTTGCCGTTGCCGTTCCGGACGGCTGCCGAGTTGCTGGGCCGGTGCTCCTCGAAGGGCCTGGGGATCAGCGACATCATGTTCATCAACGAGCGTGCGTCACGGAGTGAGGAGGAGATCCGGGAGGGTCTGTTGCATATCTGGTCCGTGATGGAGGCGTGTGTTGAGACGTCGTTGAAGCGTGAGGGTGTGTTGCCCGGGGGGTTGAAGGTCCGCCGTCGTGCTCCTGACTGGCTGGAGCGGTTGTTGAAGGAAGACAAGGACCGCAACGATCCGAAGTATTGGCAGGAGTGGGTGAACCTGATCGCCCTGGCTGTTAATGAGGAGAACGCCACGGGCGGGCGGGTGGTCACTGCCCCGACGAACGGCGCTGCGGGGATCATTCCGGCGGTGTTGTATTACGCGTTGAACTACGCCCCGGGCATGGACAAGGCGTCCCAGGCGGACAAGGACGATGTGGTGGTGAAGTTCCTGCTCGCCGCGGGTGCTGTGGGTGTGTTGTACAAGGAGCAGGCGTCCATTTCGGGTGCCGAGGTGGGCTGCCAGGGCGAGGTGGGCTCGGCGTCGTCGATGGCTGCTGCCGGGTTGGCTGAGGTGATGGGTGGTACGCCGGGTCAGGTGGAGAACGCGGCGGAGATCGCGATGGAACACAACCTGGGGCTCACGTGTGACCCGATCGGAGGGTTGGTGCAGATTCCGTGTATTGAGCGGAACGCGATCGCGGCGGCGAAGGCGATCAACGCGGCGAAGATGGCGCTCTGGGGTGACGGGACGCACCGGGTGTCGCTGGATGAGGTGATCGTGACCATGCGCGAGACCGGCAAGGACATGTCCTCCAAGTACAAGGAAACCGCGATGGGCGGCCTCGCCGTGAACGTCGTCGAATGCTGAGTCTGTTTACTGTCGGTGCCTAGTGCCATCATGTATCCATGAGGGGGGGATACGACAGGGATTTTTTGCGGGCACGCCTTGAACTGCCCAGTCCGTCGGCAACGACGATTCTTTTGGACTACACGCACTTCTCCGTGCGCTTCCGGGTTGCCCGGAAGCTCGCGGCGATCGTGGGGGTCAACATCAGTGGCCGTGAGCTGAGCCCGCTGGCCCGCGAGGGAACCTGGCATTTCGATAGCAGGATCCCTAAAGAACAGCAGGCCGGCCCGGACGTCTACAAGAACAACGCGTTCGATCGTGGGCACTTGGTCCGTCGCCTGGATCCCGTGTGGGGCGATCCGGCCACGGCTAAAACGGCGAATCAGGAGACCTTCGTCTTTACCAATGCCGCACCGCAGGTGGACGACTTCAACCAAGGCAAGGAACTGTGGGTGGGGCTCGAGGACCACGTGCTGGGTCACGCGGATGCGTATGACGCCAAGCTCTCTGTGTTCACCGGGCCAGTACTTCTCGACGACGACCTCCCGTACAGGGGCGTACAGGTTCCGCGGAAGTTCTGGAAAATCGCCGTGTGGACCAACGACGCCAAGCTCGGCGCCGCCGGCTTTGTACTGGATCAATCGCCGTTACTGGGCAAAGTTGAACTGAAAAAGGCGATCGACCAGCGGCTCCTTGAAGGTGAGCCACCCCCGCTGGGGCCGTACCGGACTTTCCAGGTCCCTATCGCGCAGATCGCAGACCTGACCGGACTGAGCCTCAGTAGGCTCGCCAACGCGGACCGTCTGGTGAAGGGCCAGCGCGAACTCGGGAAGGAACCGAAAGCCATCAAGTTGGAGAGTGCTGAGCAGATCCGGCTGTAAGGGCGCGTTGGACCGGGACGGACGTCCCCTTTATATGTGTCGTGGCCAGGAGCTTCGTGACGCCCAAACATGACTATTTCGGATAAAACCCTAATGTTTCACCATTGAATTCCCGATAAACTGCCCTGTTTGATGTTCCCTCGCAAGATGATTATTTTTAGCATCAATACAGTTTCAATCGGAGCTGGGGGGGATGCCGGGAGGCAAAATGGCACGGTATCCACTGAGTCTGCTCGTATTGGTAGTTGCATTGGCCGGATGCAGCGCCAATTCGCAGCCTGGCGGAGTGGATGCGGCGTCCTTGCCTTCCGTGGACCGGGAGGCATATGCCGGCGTGCATGCAAAACTGGATCCGGCTACGGCGACCATTTCCTTACCCATGGATGCGTACGAAGCGACGCCCGACGAATCAATGGTCATAACTGCGGCCAACATGTATGTCATCGAGGATTGCATGAAAAACGCCGGTGTCACCATGCCAGAGAAGCACGGTGATCTGACGGTTAAAGCCGACCAGTCGTATGGCGTTTGGGTTCCCGAACTTGCGGCGAAGTACGGATATGACAAGGCAATCATCCGTACCGTCCCAGGTATTTACGATTCCAGGACGAGGGAATCAGCGGACGCAAATGTCAAGAAGTACTTTGAATGCGATAACGCCACGACCTCGAATCAGATACCTCCATTCCGAAGCAGAATCGCCGGTGCGGACTCATTGCTAACAAACATTAGCAATGACTCAAATGCATTATCTGAGCGGGATCCTGACTGGAGGGAATCACGCGACGACTGGATTGCGTGCCTCAAAGATGCCGGAATTTCAATGCGACAGGACTCACCTGATGCGTGGGTGCCTTCGTACCCTTCGGACAAGCAAGGCGAAATCAGGACAGCTGTACAAGACACGAATTGCAAGCAGGAAACCAAGGTAATGCAACGCATCTCGGATATCCGGGCGCAGTATCAATCTGCCCTGATCGCCGCCAACCAAGCTGCCATGAACAGGCTCGCGGATGATAAGACCGAGGCTTTGGCCAAAGCGAGGACGATTCTCCGGCAACATGGCAAGGGCGCCGCTTGATGCCGTTGCAGCAAGACGCAGTAGTTAAGGTCCCACGTGTTCCGCGACTCCGGCGGATCATTGGCTTCTTGGTCATAGTTATGGCAGGAATGGCAGGTTCCTTCCTTGCCGGAAGCTACATAAAGTCACCCCAGTCTGCGGCCCTCGACTCCATCAACACTCCAATCAAGGTGACCGCCACGGTGGAGCGTAGGACTGTGGCGAGCACTTTGATCATCCCCGGGAGCATGACCCCGGGAACGTCGGTGGGCATGGCAGCATCAGTACCGCCAGGGACTGAACGCGCCGTCATAACGCGCATGCTGGTTGCTGTTGGCGACACGCTAAAGCCCGGGACAATCGTTGCGACTGTGTCCGGACGCCCTCTGATTGTCATATCAACGTCCGTCCCGCTGTATCGGGACTTGAAAGATGGTGACAACGGTCAAGACGTTTCCGCCTTGCAGAATTGGCTTCAATCCATAGGGTATCGGCCCAACGTGACCGGAGTCTTTGATAAGTCCACCCAAGAATCCGTGGCCGCTTTGTACCGTGACGTTGATCAGTCAGCACCAAAATCCGACGACAAGAAGGCCATGGTCCGGTGGAGGGAGTTTGTTCAAATTCCTGGTGATGAGGGCTCTGTGACGAGCATCGCTGCTTCAGGAGCCGTGCTGACGGACGATCTTTTGGTGGCTACAGCGCAAACTGCCCCGGACGTGGTCGTGGGACGGGCGTCAATTACACAGGCTGAAGCTCTCACAGTTGGCCAGGCCGTTGCGCTCGAAGCCAGTGGGTACAGCGCCCAGGGCGTCATCCAGAGCATCGGGGTTTTCGACCAAGGGAATCCGGAAAAGGGGACGCTTCCAGGGATGGACATCATCGCATCTGTTCCGGACGATCCCAACAAACCAAAGCCCGGTCAGCCTGTCTCTGTCAGCGTGAAGGAGCCGGTCCAGGAGACCTTGGCAGTTCCCCTGACCGCGATCAAACAGGACGACATCGGGACGTACGTGATGGTGCCAAGTTCGGAAAAGGATACGGGTGAGCCCGCATCGGCGGAAAGAATTGATGTGACGGTGACAGGGCAGCGCGATGGGTGGGCTGCCTTGGCCGAGACTTCGAAGCTGGAGCCTGGAACCACGGTCGACGTATCGTGAACATGCCAGCGCCAAGGCCCGGCAGGATTCCCCTGCTCCGGTTGGAAGGCATCGGGCGCTCCTATGGGGGAGCCGATGTGCCTACGGCGGCCCTTCAAGACGTCAATCTTGAGATCTGTGAGGGTGAATTCGTTGCGATCATAGGTCCCTCAGGATCCGGCAAATCAACGCTGCTGAACATTCTTGGGCTGTTGGACCGTGCATCAGAAGGCACGTACTCGATCAACGGTGCCGACGTATCACAGATGGCCGAGAAGCAGCGTGACTGGTTGCGATCGCGGATGTTTGGGTTTGTCTTCCAAGCCTCGCATGTGATCTTGGATGAATCGTCCGCACGGAACGCAGCGCTCGGCCTTCGCGTGCAAGGTGTCCGCCACCTGGAACGGGAGTTGGAAGTAACGCAGGCCCTGCTGCGCGTTGGGTTGTTGCACAGGACAGGCGTGCTCGGCAGGAACCTCTCTGGAGGGGAGAGGCAACGTCTTGCCTTGGCTCGTGCTCTCGCGACCAAGCCCAGGATCCTGTTCGCAGACGAACCCACAGGCAACCTGGACAGTGTCAATACCCAGAGTGTCATCGCGGATCTCAAGGCGTTGAATCGAACCGGGGTGACAGTCGTCGTCATTACGCATGATCCGATCGTCGCCGCCGCAGCAGGCCGTCAGATCGTCATCGACGACGGACGACTGGCAAAGCCCGACGCGCCGGGTTCCCCTGCCTCGACAGCTGTTCACGAGCCCATGGTTGGACGCCGGGATCCAACTGAAGTTTTCTCCCCAGCCCCACTGGGGAGACGGCTCAATCTCTTGATGGATGACGTCTATGATGCATTGGCATCCCTTACCTCCAGGGCAGGCAAGGCACTGCTGCTCATTCTGGCGTTCATGCTGGGATCGGGCGGACTGGTTGCCTCAGTAGGCCTTAGCCAAAGTGCCTCCGCGCAGGTTTCCGAGCGCTTGGCCGAAGCCGCATTGGATGAAGTGCAAGCCTCAAGAAGCCCATCTGGGGTCCAACCCGCGAACGCTGACATCGCAGCCTTGCGAGGTCAGAAGAAGAAAATAGAGGATCTTCACGGAGTGGTCGCGGTTGGTTTGCGAGTGGAGTTGGCGACTTCTGAATTTCGGCCCAGACGCTTTCAGCCAAGTAGGGGAATCCAGGAGGACGACTTCGCAGGGTCACTCCTGGCCGTGGACTCGACCTTTCTGGACATCAGCCAGGCCGTAGTTGAGCCTGCTTCTGCCTTATCTCTCCTGGACAATTCCTTCGGAAAGCCCATAGCAATAGTGGGACAAGATACGGCCGTCCGTTTAGGGATTCCTTCTGCGGGTCCGGGCCAGAAAATTTGGATCGGTGGGCAGTCGGTTCCAGTCGTGGGCATACTGCGCCAAGCCGGAAGGAACCCGGTTCTTGCAGACAGCATCATCCTGGGGATCAGCGCCTACCCATCCGCTGCTTCTGACAACCCTGTATTTGTGGTCCGCACCCTCCCTGGGTTTCCAGCACCATTGGCCGACGCGATTCCTTTGGCCCTCGACGCAGCTCATCCCGAGCACTTCACCGTCAACACGGTGGCAGACCTTCGTTCACTCCGCAAGGGAGTCAACAATGACCTGGGCGTGTTGATCAGTGTCATCTCGTGGGTGTTGCTGGCACTCGCCTGTCTTAGCGCTGCTACGTCGATGTATCTGACTGTGCAAACGCGAAGGTCGGAGATCGCTCTGCGGAGAGCCCTCGGTACGAGTCGCTTCAGCATTGGCCGGATGTTTATCTTTGAGGGTTTGCTGGTGGGATTGGGCGGTGGACTGGCTGGCGGAGCGGTCGGAGTGCTGGGAGTTCTGACCTTTTGCCTGGGCCAAGGGTGGACACCGGTTCTGGGGCCTGAATCAGTGTGGACCGGAGTTGCCGCTGGCGCAGCTACTGGTGTTCTTTCAGCGTTGTATCCAGCCATTGCGGCGTCCAAAGCGGATCCGGCTCAGGCTATTCGCGCGTAGTTCGAGCGGGCAACTCACCCAGAGTCGGGCTATTTTCCTCGGCCCGATAGACTTGAGGCTGCATGTCCGCATGCGCACCCAGCTTTTGAACACTGCACCAAACCCCTGAGATTGGACACGGCCACCTTGCGAGAATTTACCGCCCGCTTTGCCACCGCCGAGGAAATCGATAACTGGGACAAGCACGTCACAGCCAACCCCAATGGCGGCAACATGCTGCAGTCGGACGCCTATGCGGCAGTCAAGGATGGCAACGGCTGGTTGGTCCGCCGGCTCGTCATTGAGGCCGCTGACTACGCCAGCTACAACCTGCTTTTGGAGAAGAAGTTTCCCGTCCTGGGCCGCCTTTGGTACCTGATCAAGGGGCCCGACGCTGCCGCCGTGGAAGACATCAAACCGATGCTCACCGCCGTCGCCAATCTGGCGAAGGAACAGAAGATGAACGTCTTCACCATCAAGATAGAGCCCGACGTCGTGGAGTCAGCTGAGGTGTCCGGTCAGCTGAAGGCGGCTGGCTTGGTTAAGGCCCCGAACATCCAATCCAACGATTCCACCGCACTCCTGGATATTTCGGCCCCCGCCAACGAAGTACTACGGAGCATTTCATCGCGGGCCCGCAACGCTGTCCGCAGGGCAGAACGTGAAGGATGCGAGGTCCTCCCAGCCGAGCCCGGCGAGGAGACCTATCGCAAGCTCTACGCACTGATGCAAGACACAGTGAACGCCAAGGGTGCCATGCCATTGCGGAGCTACGAGTACTACTCCCGTTTCTGGCACGAATTCTGCAGCCGTGGCCAGGGTCACTTCTTCTTTGTCTACGAGGACGGCGCACCCAGCGTCGGTGCTTTTGTTATCAACTATGGCTCCAAGGCAACCTACAAGGATGGCGGTTCCGCCCAGAACCGCAAGCAGTACGGTGACTCGCATTTGGTCCAGTGGGCAGCTATCCAGCGGATGCAGGAACTGGGCTGCGTTGAGTATGATTTCTGCGGCACGCCGCCTGCCGCCCGGATCAAGGACAAGACACACCCGCTGTTCGGCATGGGCTTGTTCAAAACGAGTTTCACCAAGACCGTGACGGACTTCGTGGGTTGCTACGACCTCGTCCTCGGACCAATCCGCCATAAGCTCTGGCTCAAGGGTGCAGAGCGCATCTTCCGCCGGCTGGAAACTATGCGCACAGGCGGACAGTTCTACTAAAGAACCGGCACCAACCCAACACTTCAGGCCCGCCCCGGCCACCAACGGGTGCAAATCTATCTAGGTGAGGTAATTTCTTTGACTCCGATTGAGGCTGGAACCGACATGGAATTCGTGATTCTCAGTGACGCTGATTTCGAGACATTCGCCAAGGGACACCCGCAAGGCAGCTTCATCCAGTCCGAGGACCTGGCGCGTTTCCAGCGTGCTCGCGGCCAGGAAGTGGAGCTCTTTGGCGTGACCCGCGGTGGCAGCCTGATCGCAGCCGGAAAGCTCGTCTACACCGCCAACCGCTTTGGTTACAAGGTGTGCGACTGCGCAAAGGGACCCCTGATGGACTATAGCGACGCCGAAGCGGTGCGGTTCGTCGTCGAGCAGTTGAAAAAGCATGCGGCCTCGAAGAAGGCTGCTGAGCTGCGCATCTCACCAAACGTCAAGTACATCGCACGCGACGAGGACGGAGCGGAGCACCCGGAGGTTGAGGACAACCGTCCACTGCTGAAGGAGCTGGCAGGGCTGGGCTTCAAACACCAGGGCTTTGACATGAATTTCGCGAACATCAACTGGATGTTCGTCAAGAAGCTGGACGGGATCGCCGATTCCGAAGAGCTCATCATGGGAATGAATTACCGCACGCGCAAGGCCATCCGGAAGGCCGAAAAGAACGGCGTTTACCTGGAACAGGCCACGCTGGAAACCCTGGACGACTTCTACGACGCGCTGAGCACCGCCGGTGACGAAAAGGGCTTCACCTACCGCGAGCGTGAGTATTACGAGCAACTGCTCCGCAATACCTCGGATGAGTTCACCAAGCTCATGATGGCCAAGATCAACATCCCCGAATACCGGGCCTCCATCACAGAGCGCCTGGATGCGGAGTCCAAGACACTCGCGGACCTCAAGCGCGACGTCGAGGAAACCGGGAGCAAGAAGAAGGCCAACCGCATCAAGGTGGTCCAGGACCTCGTGGACAGTTACGAGCGGAGCCTCAAGGATATTGAACGCTTCCCCGATTCGGTTGGCGTGGCTACGGTTGCGGCGATCCACTTCGCTTGCTCCGGCGATGAAATCGTGTGCGTGATCGGCGGCACGGTCCAGGACTACATCTACTTCAACGGAGCTACGTCGCTGTACTGGGGCATGCTGTTGCACGCTCTGAACAACGGCTACTCGCGTTATAACTTCTACGGCACCTTCGGCATCCAGGGCCAGGACGAAACCGGTCACGGCGGCTACGAATTCAAGAAGGGCTTCGGCGGCGAGGTGGTCCAGCTGGTTGGCGACTTCGTGACGCCGGTGAATCTGCCGGTCTTCACCGCTTACCAGGCGGTCAGGAAGCTCGCAGCTGCCGCCAAGACGGTTCTGGCAAAATTGCCGGAGCCCGGAAACCTGCTGAGGAAATTCCGAGTGAAGAACTAATCAACCAAAGCCTAAGGAGGAACGCTGCGTGACTGAACGCCCTGAGGGCTCCGGCGGCAGGCCTCACACTGACGGCTTGCCCAAGACCCAGCCGATGCGACCATCGCAAATCCGGCAGAACGCCAATGCCAAGCGCATGCTGATGCGCTTGGTGCAAGGCGATAGCCCGCCCACAGCCCCCATGAACATCGTGGACCGGCTCGCGGGCAGTCCCTACGCCAACCCCACTATCCAGGTTGTGGGTGTCGACGCCTCAGCGCGTAAGACGATCGACTTCGCCCTGCATCTGGCCGAGGTCATGTTCCGATACGGTGCAGGCGCCCTTGAAGTTGAGACAAGCATGATTGCCGTTACAGCGGCCCTTGGCTTGAAGAACGTTGAAGTGGACATCACCAACCAGTCGGTGGCCATCAACTATGCGCCAAAGGACCAGACCCCCATCACGTTGTTGCGTGTGGTGCGCTCGTGGACCAATAACTACGCCGGCCTCGCGCAGGTGCATCAACTGGTCACGGACATCGTGGCCGGGGGAGTGGGCCGCGACGAAGCCGTCCGTCGATTGAATGACATCGTCCGCAGCGCCAAGCCTTTCCCTCGATGGATGGTCACGGTTGCCTTCGCTGTGTTCGCGGCGGTGTTCGTGGGCGTCCTGGGTGGTGGTCCGGGCGCTTCAGCCCTCGCCTTTGGCTCCAACTTGCTGATCAGTTTGGTTGCCCGGCAACTCAGCCGCTGGCGCACCCCCGACTTCTTCATCACCATGGCGTGCTCGTTCCTGGTCACGTTTATCGCCCTGATGCTGCGTTGGGCGGGTGCGGACATCGCTCCATCCATTGTGGTTGCGGGTGGAATCCTGTTGTTGCTTCCAACGGGCAGGCTCGTGTCTTCCGTGCAGGACGCCATCAACGGCTTCCCGGTCACGGCCGCCGGACGATTCCTCTCCACACTGCTCACCTTCGGCGCGATCGTGGCTGGTATCGCCGTGGCCGTCGTCGTCGGGACCCTCATGGGCAGCGAAGTCCTGGACGTCACCAAAACATTCCCGGATGCGTATCCTTTGTGGGGCCAAGCCATTCTGATCGCCATCGCTGTAGTGGCTATCGGCGTCACCGAGCAGACGCAGATGCGTCTGTTACTCCCGACGGCGGCAGTCGGCTTGGTTGGCTTCTTCGTCTTGTGGGCGGCTACTACCGCCGGGTTCGGCGACCGCTTGTCGCCGGCAGTTTCGGCTGTGGCCATCGGCCTGCTGGCTCGGGTAGTGGCGCTTAAACTTGGCGCTCCCCAACTTGTAGTGGCTGTTCCGGCCGCGCTCATTTTGCTGCCCGGCCTGACTATATTCCGTTCAATGTATGTATTGACCATTGAGGAAGCGGACATTCTTCAGGGCGCCGGAGGCATGCTGAATGCAGGCGCGATTGTCCTGGGAGTGGCAGCAGGAATCGTCCTCGGTGACAACCTGGCCAGGCCGCTCACGAAGGGCCTATCCAGCAACGAGCGCCGCAGGGTACGGCGCCGCTAGATCTGCGCTGGCCGCTGGATCTGACTAAATCTGTCCTACGGGGAGCTTCTTCTCGGCCTGGAAAACTTCCTCAACCCGGCCCTGCGCCCAGTATCCGGAGAGCGAAACCTGCGAACGTTCCAGACCGCGCTCGGCGAAGAAGATCTGCCGCAGGCCCTTCATGTAGCCTCTTTCGCCATGCGCAAAGACATCTACGCGGCCGGGAAGCCACTGCATTTCGCGGAGCCCGTCAAGCAACAGCTCGCTTGATCCGGCCGGCACTCCATTGCGCTGCAGCCAGTGGAGTTCCAGGCCAGCAGGAGCAGAGATAGGCAGGATGTCCTCGGCGCTGTCCACCTCAAGGAACGCATATCCGCGGGCTTCCGGGGCGAGCGCCTCTATGCAGGCTGCGATGGCTGGAATCGCGGCGTCATCGCCGGCGAAGAGGTGCCAATCGGCGTCGGGCGCAGGATTGTAGGCGCCGCCGGGGCCGGTAAAAATCAGAGTGTCCGCAGGTTCCGCTGCCGCTGCCCAAGGCCCTGCCAGGCCCTCGTCGCCATGGACTACGAAGTCAATCGCCAGTTCCCGTTCTTCCAGGTTCACCCAGCGGATGGTGTAAGTCCGGGTGTGCGGCCATTGCTCACGTGGCATCGTCTCGCGGATGGCCCACAGGTCCAGCGGAAGTTGATAATCAACGCCGGGCTGGGGAAAAACGATCTTGACGTACCGGTCCACGTATTCGTTGTTCACGTAGTCGCTGAACCCTGGCCCGCCGGCGACGATCCGCACCATGTGAGGTGAGAGCCATTCTTTGCGCAGGACCCTCAGGTTGACCTGCGGGCGTGTGGTCCGGGTGGCGGACGAAGAAACGGGGAGAGCAGCCATATAGGCAAGCCTAAGCTAATTCGTGGGGTGCCAGTTGGGTATGAGTCGAAGGTTACAAGATGGGTAGTTCCCAATCGACGGGCTCTGCGCCCTGTGAAGCCAACAGCTGGTTCGTTCGGCTGAACGGCTTGGAACCAAAGAAACCACGTGATGCCGAAAGGGGACTCGGGTGCACCGAAGTGATTACCGGTGTGCCATCCAGCAGCGGCATGACCGCTTCGGCGTCCTTCCCCCACAGAATCGCTACCAGGGGACTCCGGCGTCCCGCGCCGTCGGTGCGATGGGCTACCGCACTGACAGCCGCCGTCGTGATTGCCTCCCAGCCTTTGCCGCGGTGTGAGCCAGCGCTTCCGGCTGCGACACTAAGGACACGGTTCAGCAGCAGGACGCCTTGGTCAGTCCAGGCCGTGAGGTCGCCATGGATGCGCGGCGGGAGCCCGAGGTCGTCGTGGAGTTCACGATAAATATTTGCCAGGCTCCGGGGGATCGGCCGCGTATGCCGCGAAACGGCAAAGGAAAGCCCGACGGCGTGTCCCGGGGTTGGGTATGGATCCTGGCCAAGGATGAGTACTTTGACGTCAGCCAATGGTCGGCGGAAAGCCCGGAGAAGGTTGGTAGCTGCAGGAAGGACGTGGATCCCTTGGGCAGCCTGAGCCGCAACAAAGGCCAAAGCCTCACGGAGTTGGCCTTCCACGGGTCGCAACGCGTCCGCCCAGTCCACGGCCATCAGCTCTTCCAAGGGTTGGTCAACAAGCTCCTCGAAGCCCCGATCGGCAACGCCGGCGGGTTCCAGGTCAAACAGTGCATCCTCACCAGTCACCCTGTCATTGTCTCCTCCAGAGCATCGGCGGTGCGAATGACAGCGTTGTTATTCGCCCGTAACATGGGGGGTAGGACATTTTCCCCCAACCAGCGTCAAGGAGTGTGCCGTGGCAGAACCAGCACCGGAACCAATGGCGCCGCAGTCTACCGGTTTGGCACTTGAAGACCTGGCAGCCGAGACCCGCAGCGACTCACCTCTAAGTGACCGTGATCAGCAAATGTTGGCCTTGGAACGGCAATGGTGGAAGTACGCCGGCGCCAAGGAACAGGCGATCCGTGAGCTCTTCAATCTCTCCGCCACGCACTATTACCAGATCCTGAACGCACTTATCGATACCGAAGATGCGTTGGCCCACGATCCCATGCTGGTGAAGAGATTGCGTAGACTACGTACGTCGCGCCAACGTGCGCGGACAGCGCGCCGTTTGGGGTCCGACGCGTAAATCGCCCGGCTGATAGTCAGCAGCAACCAGCAAGGACAAGGCTTCACCATGACCAAATTTGCCAAGGATGAATTCGACCGGGTCCCACAGAACAGCTCCCGGCAGGGGGTGCACCGTGACGCCCAAGAGACAGTCCGCCCCAATTTGTGGCCGGTCTTGACAGTAGGGGCCGTCGCCCTGGTGCTGGGACTCGTAGCTTTCCTGATACTTCCGCGGCTTGGCCTGGTGGCCCCCAGCGCGTCCACAAGCGTCTCGACGCCGGCGCCCCAGCAGAGCGAAACCTCCCCTTCTGCTGCTCCTACAGAGTCAAGCAACGCACCCATCGCTTCCGGTGAGCCCAGCCCGGGCACCACGCCTTCGGGCGAACCTTCGGTAACTCCCTCTGCTGCGCCGGTGGACAAGACCGTTGCAGTGGCTGTCTACAACGGCACGGCTACGGCTGGCCTTGCCAGCCGCGTCGCGGGCCTGGTCCAAGGCGACGGTTGGGCTTTGGGATCTGTGGGGAACTGGGGCGGCCTGCCGCAGCAGTCGTCCGTGGTCTTTTACAACGTCCCTGGACAGAAGGCGAATGCAGAAGCACTGGGCAAACTCCTCGGTATCACCGCGGTTGTTGAGTCTCCTGAAATACAGCAGCCTCTAGTGGTTGTTGTGGGACCTGGCTACCGGTAATTTCGCTGAATCCCGACCGTTTTTCTGTGGTTTCAGCCTCGAAAGCTGCAACTCGGTTAAGCCTCAATAACAAAAGTCATGGTGGGCCCTTCGGCAGCAGCGCGCGGATAGTGACTGTGGTTACAGTGGATTGATTCCGGTCCGGAGATCCCGGCAACCGGTCTTGGCTACTGTGAAAGTGTGGGCATCATGGCTTTGGGAACCGTCAAATGGTTCAATGCCGAAAAAGGGTACGGCTTCATCACTGTGGATGACTCCGGCGACGACGTCTTCGTGCACTGGTCCGCTATTCAGATGGAAGGCTTCCGTGCCCTCGAGGAAGGCCAGCGGGTGGAGTTCGAATTAGGCGAAGGCCAGAAGGGTCCGCAGGCCGAAAGCGTCCGCGTTGCATAGTCCCTTTGGCCGTCACGTCAGCTAACGGCTGAAACCCCTTTGTTTATAGCGCAAAGTGGCGCTTCTGCTTGCACTCTCCCCGGTCGAGTGCTAATTATTGATTTAGCACTCCTACGCTTCGACTGCTAACTCCGGCCCGGCCTACGCCGGCGGCGGATGGCTCTCGGAACGTCAGGGGGATCAAGAAACACCTTGGTGGGGTGAGGTCCGGAGCGCGCGGCATACATAGGCCGCAAGCAAAGGACCGTCCGTCGCGGGCACCCCATCTGACAGGTTCCTTCTTAACGACTGTCCCGAAAGGACTACCGCCGTTATGGCCAAGATCATTGCATTTGATGAAGAGGCACGCCGCGGCCTCGAGCGGGGCCTGAACATCCTCGCCGACGCCGTCAAGGTCACCCTCGGCCCGCGTGGACGCAACGTCGTCCTCGAAAAGAAGTGGGGCGCCCCCACGATCACCAACGATGGTGTTTCCATCGCCAAGGAGATCGAGCTGGACGACCCTTACGAGAAGATCGGCGCTGAGCTGGTCAAGGAAGTTGCCAAGAAGACGGATGACGTCGCTGGCGACGGTACCACCACCGCTACGGTTCTCGCCCAGGCACTGGTCAAGGAAGGCCTGCGCAACGTTGCCGCCGGCGCCGACCCCCTGTCCCTGAAGCGCGGTATCGAGAAGGCTGTTGAGGCAGTCATCAAAGAACTGCTCGCCTCTGCCAAGGAAATCGAAACCAAGGAAGAGATCGCGGCCACGGCTTCCATCTCCGCCGGTGACCCGGAAATCGGCAGCCTCATTGCCGAAGCCCTGGACAAGGTGGGCAAGGAAGGCGTCATCACGGTCGAAGAGTCCAACACCTTCGGCCTGGAGCTCGAACTCACCGAAGGCATGCGCTTCGACAAGGGTTACATCTCCGCTTACTTCGTCACCGACGCTGAGCGCCAGGAAACGGTCCTCGAAGACCCGTACATCCTGATCGTGAACTCCAAGATCTCCAACGTGAAGGAACTCGTCACGGTTCTGGAGAAGGTCATGCAGTCCAACAAGCCGCTGCTGATCATCGCCGAAGACATCGAGGGCGAGGCCCTGGCCACCCTGATCGTCAACAAGATCCGTGGCACGTTCAAGTCTGTTGCCGTCAAGGCTCCGGGCTTCGGTGACCGCCGCAAGGCCCAGCTCGCCGACATCGCCATCCTCACCGGTGGCCAGGTCATCTCCGAAGAAGTTGGCCTCAAGCTCGAAAACGCTGGCCTGGAACTCCTCGGCACCGCCCGCAAGGTCGTTGTCACCAAGGACGAGACCACCATCGTTGAAGGTGCCGGCGACGCCGAGCAGATCGCTGGCCGTGTTGCCCAGATCCGCGCCGAGATCGAAAACTCCGATTCCGACTACGACCGCGAGAAGCTGCAGGAACGCCTGGCCAAGCTGGCCGGTGGCGTTGCAGTCATCAAGGCCGGCGCCGCAACCGAGGTTGAGCTCAAGGAACGCAAGCACCGCATTGAGGACGCAGTCCGCAACGCCAAGGCTGCCGTTGAAGAAGGCATCGTCGCCGGTGGTGGCGTTGCCCTCATCCAGGCTGGTGCCAAGGCATTCGCCAACCTCACCCTCCAGGGTGACGAAGCAACTGGTGCCAACATCGTCAAGGTTGCCATCGACGCTCCGCTGAAGCAGATCGCCTTCAACGCTGGCCTCGAGCCGGGCGTTGTTGCTGACAAGGTTCGCGGCCTGCCTTCCGGCCACGGCCTGAACGCTGCCACGGGTGTCTACGAAGACCTGCTGGCTGCCGGCGTCAACGACCCCGTAAAGGTCACCCGCTCGGCTCTCCAGAACGCTGCTTCCATCGCTGGTCTCTTCCTGACCACCGAGGCTGTAGTTGCCGACAAGCCTGAGAAGAACGCTCCGGCTGCCGGTGGCGACGACATGGGCGGCATGGGCGGCTTCTAAGCCTCCTAAGCTGTAGCGTCACGCTTCAGAGCAAACGACGGCGGTTCTCACCATTTGGTGGGGGCCGCCGTCTTGCTGTATCGCCCAAGTAAGTCGCAGCACATCTCGTTCTGAATGCTCAAAACGACATGTGCTGCTACATAGATGGGTGCTAGCACGCTTTCAGTGTCTGTGTGGTCTGGCAGGATTGAAGGCATGACGATTATTGCTGCCGCCGATGGCTCTGCCCTCGGCAATCCTGGGCCGGCCGGTTGGGCCTGGTATGTTGACGACTCCTGTTGGCGCGCAGGAGGTTGGCCCCACGGCACCAACAACATGGGCGAGCTCATGGCTGTCCTGGACCTGTTCCGTTCCACTGCCCACGTACCGCAAGAAGAACTGCTGATCCTTTGCGACAGCCAGTACGTCATCAACTGCATCACCAAGTGGATGCCCGGGTGGAAGCGGAAGGGCTGGCGCAAGGCTGACGGAAAGCCCGTCCTGAACGTTGACCTCCTGAAGGACATCGACCAAGCAATCGTCGGGCGCAAATACACATTTGAATGGGTCAAGGGCCACGCCGGCCACGACCTCAATGAGGCCGCAGACGAGCGCGCACGCGCCGTAGCCACCGCCTTCCAGCAGGGCACCGCAGCTCCAATCGGACCGGGCTTTACAGGCTCCGACGAGGCCCTCGCCGCGCCTCTTCCTGTCCCGGCCAGAGCCGGGCGCAGCTTCCAATCCCACTCCGAACCCACGTTGTTTGGGGAGTCGGGTATCTTCGGTCAGCCGGATCTTTTCAGTGAACTGGACGAGGATACGTCCGCCCGGGAATTGCCTGCAGAGGAAATCGTGGTCGCCTTGGAGCGCGAGCTCCTACGCCCGGATGTGCGCACTGACATCGGCAGGATTGGAGTATTGCTTCATCCCGACTTTGCTGAGATTGGCAGCTCCGGTCGCTTCTGGACCCGGGACGCCATGATGGTTGCCCTTGAGGAGGACCCTGGGGAGCCCATTGAGTTGGAAGTTCTTAGCGCCGATCGCCTGAGTGAGAACACTATCCTGCTGAACTACCGCAGCTTCGCGCATTCGGGTTCGGCCCTCCGCAGTTCCGTTTGGCTTCTGGACCGAGGCCAGTGGCGGCTCCGATTCCACCAGGGCACCCCCGAAAACTGACCCAACGGAAACACTGCACATCAATTCACAGCACAGGAGACAGAAAGCTTGGTGACCTGCGGGGCGGCTGCACAGGGGGAAGACAGCCGGCCCCGCAGGAGCTTATGTGAAGCAGGACCTCGAATGTGCCTTAAGCGTGCAGCCCCTAGTAGGCGAACCGCTGGGTGTTGCCCTGCTCCACTTCGACGTAGCTTGCTGCGGCCGACGCTAAAGCCATGTTGATGGAAGCCAGCGAGGCCTCGACCTTGTTTTGCGTCAGGGACCATTCAAGGACAAGCGACTGGAAGTTGGTGGCGGCTGAGCCTCTCCACGTGGCTTGAAGCTCGTCCAGTCCGTGTTTCATGGCTTGCACGTCCGTGCTGATGCGGTCAACGGTTGCTTTGACGTTGGACGACTTGAGCTGAAGGAGCTCTGTGTCGACGGAAATGACGCTCATGGGTGATGCCTTTCGACGATGATGTTCCGCTGAACGCGGCGGTGTGCGTGGCCACAACATTGAGCCTAGGCAGCTGCCTGGGGCCGGGGAACAACCATTCGTCGCTATGTGGATAACAGCTCTCTTGAAGAGCCGTTGCCTGGTAATGCCGCCATGGATGACACCAGCATTACTGGGATATCAGCTCCGCGGGCTCCTCGCGGAACGGGAGGCTGACCACCAAAGTTGCGCCGCCGCCGTCGGTCTCTTTCACCCGGACGCTGCCTCCATGCGAGCCAACGATGGCAGCCACAATGGCCAGACCGAGGCCACTGCCGCCTGTCTCGCGGGTGCGCGAGGTATCCGCCCGGTAGAAGCGTTCAAAGATCTTGGTGGTCTCGGCATCTGGAATGCCGGATCCGTGATCTCGGATTTCGATGACCGAGAAGGCGCCTTCAGGAGTGGTCCGAACACCAACTGCGAGTTCTATAGGAGTGCCCTCTGGCGTGTAGCGCAGGGCATTGCCCACCAGGTTGCCGATGACCTGCCGGAGCTTTGCCTCATCGCCCTGGACGGGGGCTGGCGTCGGGGAGGATCCATCGAGTCCGATGAGCGTGATGTTCCGGTTGCCGGACGAGGCTTTGGTATCCACCACGGCGTCGTGCGCCAACAACTGCAGGTCCACCGGCTTGAGTTGCAACGGCCGTTGCTCGTCCAGCCGGGCCAAGAGGAGGAGGTCCTCCACCATGGAACCCATGCGTTTGGCTTCACTTTCGATTCTGCCCATGGCTGTGGCGACGTCTTCGGGGGTGCCCAGCGCGCCGTGGCGGTAAAGCTCCGAGAAACCTCGAATGGTGACCAATGGAGTCCGGAGTTCATGGGAAGCATCGGCGGCGAAGCGGCGCATCCGGGCTTCAGACGCGGCGCGCGCCGCGAAGGAAGCCTCGATGTGGGCCAACATTGCGTTCAACGAAGCGCCAAGCCGACCCACCTCTGTATGGGGGTTGTCGATTTCCACGCGTCGGGAGAGGTCACCTGCCGCGATGGCTGCTGCTGTCTTCTCCACGCGCGCCAGGGGCCTGAAGGATCGCGCCACAGTCCATGTAGCGATGAAGAACGCCAGAACCAGGGTCAGCAGGCCAACGCCCACCACTACAAGTACGGCGTGTTCCATGACTTTGTCCACGGGCGTCAGCGGCAGGCCGATAATCACCACGCCGTTCTGACCGTTGGCAACGACGCCCACGGCAACGACACGCCAGTTGCTACCGGCGGTGCCACTCACTTGGAACGGGGCATTGCCGCGTGCCTTGGCCTCGGCAGGAGTGATGTTGGCGATCGCCGGACGGTCACTTTGCATGCCACCGAACTGGTACGGCGAAAGCCCCGGAACATACAGGGTCAGCGAATAATCAGTGGGCACGGCGGGGTTCGGCTCGGAGAGCTTGTCGAATGACTGCTGGTCCTGTGCCAGCGCGACGGCGGCCTTGAGTTTGTCATCTACCTGGCCTTGCAGGTAGCTCTTGACGAGCGTCAGCGTGCCGGCTCCCGTCGCGGCCAGAGCGAGGAGGAGCAGCCCCATGATGATGGCGACCAGCTGCGACCTCAGGGACGCCGATTTCCAGCGTTGCAGCAAGGTCAGCGCTTCTCTGCCGTTCGCAGCACGTAGCCCACTCCGCGCTTGGTTTGGATGAGGGCTGCGGCATCGGGGTCGATGTCCACCTTGCGGCGTAGATAGGAGATGTACGACTCAACGATGGAGGCGTCGCCATTGAAGTCGTATTCCCAAACGTGGTCCAGGATCTGTGCCTTGGAGAGAACGCGGTTGGGGTTCAGCATGAGGTAGCGCAGGAGCTTGAACTCAGTGGGGGACAGCTCAATGACTGTGCCACCGCGTCGGACCTCATGGGCGTCGTCGTCGAGTTCGAGGTCGTCCACGCGGATCACGGCGTCGTCATCCTCAAGGGGCTGGGTCCGGCGCAGTACGGCGCGGATGCGGGCCACGACTTCGTCAAGGCTGAATGGCTTGGTGACGTAGTCGTCGCCACCCACGGTCAGGCCAGTGACCTTGTCCTCGGTGTCGTCCTTCGCCGTGAGGAACAGGACGGGGAAGTGTTTGCCTGCGGCCCGGAGGCGACGCGTCACTGTGAAGCCGTCCATGTCCGGCAGCATGACGTCCAGGACTGCGAGGTCCGGGGAGTGAAGGTCGGCGGCGGCCAGGGCTTCGCGACCATTGGATGCGGCAACGACCTCGAAACCTGCAAACCGCAGGGACGTGGAGAGAAGCTCGCGGATGTTGGGTTCGTCGTCGACGACAAGGAGCTTGGCTTCGGGGCCGTTCTTTTTCATGACACCCATGATGCTCCCAGTTTCTGTGAGTTATCTGGATGCTTGATGTGAGGAGACTGCGTGCCGCCTCAGATTCCCAGGGCCAGTCCTGCGCCGAGGGCTCCCATGGTTACGGCGATCCCGCCGTCCAGGATTCGCCACGACTTGGGCCGCGCAAAGAAGCCGCGCAGGAATCTGGCGCCGAAGCCCAGGGAGCAGAACCAGAGGATGCTGCCCAGCATCGCACCGGCGCCGAACCACCACTGCAACAGAGTGCCTTGGGCACTGGCGAGCGAGCCGATAAGTGCGATGTCCAGGTAGACGTGGGGGTTTAGCCACGTCAACGCCAGTACGGTGGTGAGAACCGCGGCGAGGCCACGTTTGGCGTCGCCGTCGGGAGAGGGCGTCTCGGAAGAAAGGAGCACCTGCGGGCGAAGGGCCCGACGAGCCGCAAGCACCCCATAAGTCACCAGGAACGCCGCCCCCACAAAGCGCAGAACCACGACGGCGGCAGGAGCGGCCGCGATCAGTGCACCCGTGCCAAGTACGCCCGCAGCGATAAGGAGGGCGTCTGAGAGTGCGCACACTGCGACAACCGCGCCTATATGTTTGCCAAGAATTCCTTGCCGAAGGACGAAGGCGTTTTGGGCGCCGATGGCAACGATAAGGCCTAGGCCCGTAGCAAGGCCGAGGCCAGTGGAGTTGAAGATGTCAGAGAAAGTCACTCTTCCAAATTATGGTCCGCAAGGCATTTAGGACAGCTAATGTTATTGATGCCCCGTAAGATTTTCTTATGCCACAGTTTCCCTCAGAGCAGTTGTTAACGTTCGCCACCGTACTTTCGGAAGGCACATTGGATGCGGCCGCACGCCGGCTGCACATCACGCCGTCGGCAGTGTCCCAACGCCTGAAGGCGCTTGAGCAATCATCCGGAAGGGTCCTGCTCCAGCGGAGTAATCCCGCGCAGGCCACCGAAGCAGGCGAAGTGGTCCTTCGACTCGCCCGGCAGGTTGCCCAGTTGGAAGCAGATGCAGGCGTGGAGTTGGGTTTGGGCACGGACGGTCCGCACCTGGCTGTGCCGATCGTGGTGAATGCGGACTCGCTTGCGGTCTGGTTCCTGCAAGCACTTGCCCGCGTGCCGAGCGATCTCCACATCACCTTTGACCTGCACCGTGACGACGAACAACACTCCACCTCGATGCTGCGTTCGGGGACTGTCATGGCCGCAGTCACGGCCACCCCGGAACCGGTGCAGGGCTGCCGTGTTGAGAGCCTCGGAGTCATGCGCTACCGGGCAGTTGCAGCTCCAGCCTTTGTGGATCGTTGGTTCGCAGAAGGGGTGGACGGCGGCAGGCTCAACATCGCACCGGCAGTGGATTTCGACCGAAAGGACACCTATCAGTGGGCTTTCGTGGAATCGTGGCCAGGTGTTTCACAAGCACAACAGAAGGGGCCGCGACACTACGTGCCAGCTTCACAGGACTTTGGCGATGCCATTCGCCTGGGCTTGGGCTGGGGACTGATTCCCGAAGTTCAATGCGGGCCCGACATTGCCGACGGGCGCTTGATTGAACTCGCTCCCGAGCGTCCCTTTGATGTTCCGCTCTACTGGCAGCGCTGGAAGACGGCGTCAAGAGTGCTCGACGTCCTTAGCTCCACAGTCCGGGAAGTCTCAGCCGAGTACCTTCGGACGCCCTAGTCCATCCGTTGTCAGGAAGCCACTGGGCCAGGGTTAAAGATCCGAACACGCCCACGGATGCTCCTAAAAATGTCAGTGCCCCATTCCACACTGGAAACATGGCAAAAGAAGCAGCCCCCATCAGCATTCATCACAATGAAAAAGCCGCGGACTTCGAGTTCCACGTGACATACCTGGATACAGACTCGGGCCACATCAGGCGCGAGGAATTTCCGGACCTGGCCTCAGCCGAGCGCTTCGCCAGCGCCCAGCTCCATGACGCCGATTGCTGGGCAGTAGTGGATCACGTTGCAATCCAGCACGCCAGCCGGCTGGTGGCCTGAGCACGTCCGCCTCGCCAGACGTAGGCCCCACCGGCCGTCCTATTCAGGCCGGTTGTGGGAATGGCCGCCGTGTACGAAGTCAGATGACACGCCTTCGTACTTCAGCAGCATCATCATTCCCTCTGCAGCATGGTCCAGGTTGTGGCAGTGATCCATCCAGATGCCCGGATTGTCCGCATGGAGCAGTAGCTCCCATACTTCGCCCGGCAGCACGTCCACGGTGTCAAGGATCAGCGGCGATCCACTCGGAGCCACGCCGTTCCTGCTGAGTACTTGAACGTGGTGTCCGTGGGGATGCATGGGATGAGGCTCAGCGGTGCGGTTAACGATCGTCATTTTTACGGTGTCTCCTTCGGCCACCTCAATGGATGGCACCAGGGGATAGGATGCGCCGTTCACCGTAAACGCGTAGCGCGGAACTCCGTCAACAAAGCGGAATTGCCGGTCCAACACCAACACTTCCTCCCGGACATTTTCTGCGGGTACCGGTGTGGCAGCCACAGGTTCGCCGTAGTGCAACAGATCCAGGACGGGCGTCGTCGCAAAGACGCCCGGCTGCGCCTTCTCAGGAACATCCGGCGCGTTCTCAGGAACATCCGACGCCTTCTCCGGGGCGTCGGCTGCTTTCGCTGCGGCATCGCCCTTGGCAGCATCTGCATTCACCCCGTCCGGGCTGGATGGGGCCACCACGACGACGGCGCTGGCCGCCGAGTCAGAGCGGAGCGTCACCTGGGATTCGGGCATAGTGAACGTGACGTCCATCCGTCCTCCTGCCCCAATCCGCAATAGCTTCCCTGTCACCTCCTGCGGCTGGTTCACGTCCGTTCCGTCCACGGCCGCAACCTTGAACGCTGTTCCGTCCAGAAGGTAGCGCTGCGGCAGGGAATCAGTGTTGATGAGGCGTACCCGAACGCTCGAGCCCGGGACGGCCGCGTACACACTGTTACGGTCTGAGGAGCCCAGCAACCCCAGACCGCCGAGGTCGTGTCCTGCCACCACAATGTCAGTATCTGCGCGAGGCAGTGTGGGGTTGTGCACGACGAATGTGCCGTAGAGGCCCTTGCGGACACCTTCGGCTGAGTCCTGGTGCGTGTGGTACCAATATGTGCCGGCTTGGGCAGCAAGGAAGCGGTAGGTCATGGACTGCCCGGGCATGACGGCGTCCTGTGTTGCCCCGGCCACGCCGTCCATGGCGTTGGGGACGTCGTAACCATGCCAGTGCAGGGTCACGCCAGCGCTCACATCCTGGTTCTTTAGCTCAACTTCCATGACCTCGCCCAGTTGTGCTTCAATGCCGGGCCCGGGGAGGCTGCCAAAGGTCCACGCATCAGTGGACTCCCCGGAGGGCAAGGTTATGTGTTCCGTGCGGGCAGTGAGTTCGTAGTGCCGGACCACGGCGTTGTCAGGGATCTCTCCCACCAGGCTTGTTACCTGAGTTGGGGCCACCACTGGTGCAGCGGTGACACCTCCGTGATGACCGACGGCGGCCGCAATCACCGCGCCATCGGCGGACCGGCTACCCAGCCACGCAAAGACTCCCGAGCCCAAAGCGGTGCAGGCCATGAGTCCGGCAACTGCAGCAGCCGCCGTCGTGCGCCTGTGAACCAGGCCTCGGCCGGGTGCGGGGCTGCCGCCGGGAAGGGCGGGCGGAGCGGGAGGAGCGGGAGGAGCTGGCGGAGTGGGCGGAACCTGGAACACAGGGAACAGCGCCAGCCTGGCTATCATCACGGTCCCTGCTACCAGGAACAAGAGAACCGCCAGCGTCCACGGGGCGGGGAATGGGCCGAGGACGAACATCAGGGCAAGTGAGGCAATTGCCGAAGCCGCGGCCGACACCATGGCGAGAACCGTCCATTCGTGGGTTCGGCCAGGGCGGCCGGGTTGCTCCCGCGAAGATGGTGGGCCGGTGTTCCGCCTCCTCAGCAAGTACGGAACACCGGCCATCGCGGCCCAAGCCGCGGGGATGGCGGTCAAAGGCAGGCTGATGGTTGTGCGTTCGCTGGCAAACCACCAACTGCCGGCCACCAAAGCTGGGAGCAAGGCATAGCGCGCTGCCGTCATAAGAACGGCGAAAACCAGCAGAAGAAGCGCCAAGTCGACAACGCGTGGCCTGGCTGTCCCCCTGCCAGAAGAAATGACCATCCAAGCGGCGACAATCCATGCGCCGGCGGCAAGGATAGCCAGCACCAGGTCGACGGCCAGTAGCTGTGAGATGTTCACAGCCGCCGCTTATCAAGCTGTAGCGGAAGAGGCGGAAGCATCCGATGCTGCTGCCTTGGGTGGAAGGGGTTGGGGATTGAGTGCAAGGGCGCGGGCACGTCTGAACAACCAGTAGGACATGAAGATAATCAGCAGTCCTGTGACGGGGTGGATGGAAGCCACCCACGAACCTGAAGGCGTGATGAAATCCTCCGACGAGCCAGTGAGCATTCCGCCAATGATGAAGATGAACAGCTGGACCCATGTCATGAGGAAGATGCCGGCGGCAAGCCAGATGGTCCGGGATCCGGCCTTGGCAATAGCTGCGACAATCACAGCCAGCAACGCCGAATAGCGCAGCACGAATTGGCCGTTGATTACGTGATAAACGCCCGCTTCGCGCTGGGCTTCAATGGTGTTTTGGAAATGGAAGTAGCCCGCGAAAAAGAGCTGGGCAAGTCCCGATAGCAGGATGATCGCCGCCAGGACCAGGAGGGTCTTACGCATAGGGAGTCCTCTGGTAAAAAATCACAGATTCTTCAAGGCCTTCGAATCGCCGGCACCCTGGCTGCGGGCTACCCCCACTGCCGACGACTGGCCGCCGGGCTGCCTGGACCAAGGGCAACTCTAAAGGGCGGAGAGCTTCACTTGGAATCCTAAAATTGCTGGAGATAAATAGCAATGCCCTGGCGATTATTCGTCGGTGGCAGCATCCTTGCCCACGTCCTTGGCGTCCATGATCCGGTAGGCATATCCCTGTTCAGCCAGGAAACGCTGGCGCTTGGCGGCGAAGTCCTGATCCAAAGTATCGCGGGCCACAAGGGAATAGAACCGGGCCGAACGGCCGTCTTGCTTGGGCCTCAGAAGGCGTCCCAGGCGTTGGGCCTCCTCCTGGCGGGACCCGAAGGAGCCCGAAACCTGGATGGCGACTGAAGCTTCCGGGAGGTCGATGGAGAAGTTGGCAACCTTGGACACTACGAGCGTCTGGATCTCGCCCTTGCGAAAGGCATCAAAGAGTTTCTGCCGGGCTTTGACACTGGTTTCACCCTTGATCAGGGGAGCATCCAGCCGCTCAGCGATCTCGTCCAGTTGGTCTATGTATTGGCCGATGACCAGCAATTGCTCACCCTTGTGCGCCGCCACGAGCTGCTCAACCAGTTGGGTCTTTGTCTCGGAGGTTGCACACAGGCGGTATTTGTCGGCGTCATCAGCCATGGCGTAGGCCACGCGTTCGTCGCGGGGTAAATCGACGCGGACCTCAACGCAATCCGCCGGTGCGATGTAGCCCTGCGCTTCGATGTCTTTCCATGGAGCGTCGTAGCGCTTGGGTCCAATCAGGCTGAAGACTTCGCCTTCCCTGCCATCCTCGCGCACCAGTGTGGCCGTCAGGCCGAGCCTTCGCCTGGCCTGCAGGTCCGCCGTCATCCGGAAGATCGGGGCGGGCAACAAGTGCACCTCGTCATAGATGATCAAGCCCCAGTCATGACCGTCCACGAGTTCAAGGTGCGGGTAAAGTCCACCGCGCTTGGTGGTGAGCACCTGGTACGTAGCAATAGTTACAGGCCTGACTTCCTTGACCGCCCCGGAATATTCGCCGATCTCATCTTCGGTCAAGGACGTCCGCTTGAGCAGCTCGTCTTTCCACTGACGTGCCGAAACCGTGTTCGTGACCAGGATCAGTGTTGTAGTGGAGGACGTTGCCATCGCGGCCGCGCCCACCAGGGTCTTTCCTGCACCACAAGGAAGAACGACGACGCCGCTGCCGCCGGCCCAGAAGTTCTCCGTGGCGAGCTTCTGATAGGGGCGCAACTGCCAGCCAGTTTCGTCGAGCATGATCAAGTGGGGTTGCCCGTTGACGTACCCGGCAAGGTCCTCGGCCGGCCATCCCAACTTCAGGAGCAACTGCTTGAGCTGGCCTCGCTGCGAGGAGTGAACCACCACAGTCTCTCCATCGATCCTGGGCCCAAGGAGTGGGGCGATCTTCTTGGCACGGATGACTTCCTCCAGCACGGGGTAGTCGTCAGTACGCATTACCAAACCGTGCTGTGGATCTTTTTCGAGGCGAAGCCTGCCGTAGCGCGACATGGTCTCTTCGATATCAATCAACAATGCATGGGGGACCGGGAAACGGGAGTACTTCAGCAACGTATCCAACACCTGCTCGGCGTCGAGTCCCGCAGCCCGGGCGTTCCAGAGCCCAAGGGGCGTGAGCCGGTAGCTGTGCATGTGCTCGGGAGCGCGCTCCAGTTCAGCAAATGCCGCAATGGCGTGCCTGGCCTCTGTAGCGAGCTCGTGATCGACTTCCAGCAGAATGGTTTTATCGCTTTGTACTATCAGTGGACCGTCGGTCACTCTTGAATCCTCACTTGTGCAGTTCTCCTGCTGGTTCTACATCGATGATCCGGTGGATGGACAGCACACGTTCTGTTTCCTTGCCAGGATCGAAGACCCTGACGCGGCCACCGGAGACGGATACAGGAACCACGGTTTCGGTGTTCGCATTCCCCAGGCTGTCCACCACGTTCATGGTGACCGCCTGTTTGAGCCGGATGGCCTTCTGCAGCGTTTCCAGGCCGAGCTGCGTGGAGGCTTCGCCTGTCGCATCAGCCGGGACGGCGCGGTGCTGCCGTAACACTGAAAGCTGGGCTTCGACGTCGTCGTCCGGTGGCGCCGTCCGCGGTGCCGTGTAGACCGGACGCGCGCTGCCGGGCACTGCCGCTGTTCGTTTAAAGCGCACGACGGCGGGTTCCGCCTCCTGGACGGCAGGTGAGAGTCCCAGCTCGCGCAGCACACGTGCAGTCTCCTTGGGGCTGGCAGAGGACGTCAGGACGGTGGGGGCGATCCGGACAAGGCTCAGTGCAGACGTCCGGGCCTCGTGCAATAGGTCGGTGATGGCGGATTCGTCGTCGCTTTGGATGAAGCTGGCACTGGAACCGATTCGCAAACGTCCGTGTCGGGACGCTGTGTCCTGCACCAGGTACGCCAGAGGTTGCGGCACGTCTGTGGCTGAATGCTCGCGGAGGAACGACAACAGCGATTCCGCATCCTGTCCGGCGTCGAGGGCCCTGCGGATAGTGGCCGTGGAAAAACGGTAGATCGACGCCGGACCCTGGCCCTCGGCGTCGGCCATGAGCAGCAGCGTTTCGCTGAGTTCGGGGGCGAGGTAACCGGGCGCTACTGCTGTGAGGTCCGCCTGAAGGAGGATGTGGTTGACCGCGGCCGGCAGGTGTTCACCGAGGAGGGTCATCGCCTCCTCCGGATGGCCGAGCGCGATGGCAGATCCCAACTGGGTGAAGGCCCCGGACCCCATCAAGCCCAACAAGGTGGCTTCTTCCAGGATCCCCCTCACCAGGGAGCTGAACCGGCGGGACATGCGGGGCTGCGCCCATTCCGCCCGTTGCAGCACCGCGCGCGCGTCAAGGACAGGTGCTTTGCCATCCGGAGCTGCGGCCTCAACCGTCAGTTCATTGAGGATCTCCAGGATCCTGCGCCTGACCACTGGAGCATCGGGCCTTTGAGCCTCCGCGGACAATGCATTGATGGTGCTGCCGGCGGAACCTGGATGGGATGGCGAGCCGGACGTCGCTCCCGGGAGGGGCTGGCCCACCATTGAAGGTGCCCGCTCGCTGGCCAACCAGGCGTTCACCAGCCAGAGCCACTGTTCCTGTCGCGGCAGGGAGAGCCATTCCAACTGTGGCGGCTGGATCCACGTGGAACTGTCAACGTCCAGCCGCACAAGGCCGGCCAGCGCGCAGAACTCCAGCAGGAGGGCAGTTTCGTGGACGCCGCAGCGGATGGATTCAGCCAGGCGCCGGAGCTCACGCACGCCTACGCCACCGCTCCGGAGGGTTGCCAATGGCTGCTCACGGACTGCGAACAGCACCTCGCTTGTGAGCCGTAGAGTCTCGGCGATGGCGCCCATCGCGGCGTTGCGCCGGAGGGCAGCACTCGTGTGGCCCAGTTCTGGAACCGGAGGACTTAGGGTGAAGTCGTCAACGATCGCACCACCGCGCAGGGCGATGCCCACACTGTGTGGCAATTCGACGTGGCCGGCATCCAGGGGAACCAACAGGCCGCGGGCCAGCAGCCAATCGACAGGCCCGACGTCGGCGCTTTCGTGGGTCACGGAGGCCCGCCGTTGAGCCTGGGGGACTGCGCCCATGGCCCAACTGCCGAACTTGTCCAGCAAGCCAACGGTCCTTTCGGGCGCCGTGGCCAGAATAGCGCGCACATTCTCGGGGCTTGACGTCCAGCGTTGCAGGGACAAGGCGGCGTCCATGGGAGTGCTGGCAGGGTGGATGTCCAAGCCACAGTGATGGAGCTCGGCTACGAGCTGAACCACCCGTTGGGCGAAAGCCGGCTGCAACCTGACCAGCTCCGTGTAGCTTCGGCCCAGGCCGGCCGGATAGATGCCGATCACGTCCTTCAGGCTTCCAACGGGAAGGTAGAACCGTTGCCGGGAATTCGGTTGTGAAATTGATGCCGCCGGCGGATCGGCCCGGTGAATCAACGCCAACTCCTGAAGTTTGGCGAGGATCGGTTCCAGTGCAGAGAGAGTGGACCCTGCAATGACCTTCTTGAGTCCGGCAGCAGAAACACTGTGACCGGTATCGGCATTCGTGCACAGATGGAGCGTCTCCAGAACCTGCATTTCAGGCTTTGTGAGTCGCTCCAACGCCCGTTGCACGCTGACTCGCGCACTTGCCCGGGCTGCCAAGGCAGCGAAGTCCGGGGCCATGGGAGAAATCAGGTCCGGCCGCGCGGCAAACAAGGCCCGCAGCGAGTTATCGCTGCGCGCTTCCAGTTCCTTGCTGAGCGCGCGAATAAGGGACATCAATCCAACGTTACCGCCACAGGGCCGCTCGTGCGTGGCCAAGGCAAAGCCGTCCCGGTTGATTCGCTGTTGACGGCGCCAGGTTCGCTGTTGCCGACGCTTGATTAGCTATTGCCGGCGCCGTTGACGGACGGCATCCAACACCAGGACCACGGCAAGCATGAAGGCAACCGGCAGCCCATATAGCGCGATGGACGTGATCCACACTGGTGCCACTCCACCGTTGAAGGCGATAGCCATGACCGCGCCCACTGCAGCCAGGGAAAGGACGGCGATCACAGCGGCGACGATCATCATGGGGCGGCGGTAACCCGGAGAAGTCATGCGCCTAACGCTAGCAGCAGGGCATACGAACCAGGCCTGTGGGCTCCTCGGCGGCCGGCATCTCGGCAAGCATCGCGGCCAGGGTGCAGGAAGGGAGCACGAAAGGTGCAGCAACGGGTGCAGCAAGGCGCCGCAAAGCGGCGGCAAAGCATGAATAGCTGGTCCGGCAGGATAACCTTGAAGTAACAGACCAACACGGACCGTGCTGTCTCCCTCGATCCCGCAAATCCCTGCGGATGCGGTGGCGGCGCGACGTGTCTCCAAAGCAAGAACGAAGAAGGTTGATTACGTGCCCACCGGCAAGGTCAAGTGGTATGACAAGGAAAAAGGCTTCGGATTCCTCGCGGCTGAGGACGGCCAGGAGGTATTCCTGCCCAAGACATCGCTGCCCGCAGGCGTAACCGAGCTCAAAGCCGGTACGCGTGTGGAATTTGGCGTGGCCGATGGCCGTCGCGGTGCCCAGGCATTGGGCCTTCGGGTCCTGGACAAGACGCCCTCCATCGCCAAGGCCAAGCGCATGAACGCGAAGGACCTGGCGCCTTTGGTGCAGGACCTCGTGACCGTGCTGGATAACTTGTCCGGTACTTTGTCTTCCGGCAAGTACCCGGAGGGCAACAAGGCCAAGGCTATTGGTATGGCTCTGCGCAAGGTTGCCGACGAGCTGGAAGCCTAGGAACTGCCATGACTTCGGAATCCGCACAGGATACACAGGCAGGAAGGGACGCGCAGGCCAGCCCTGGGGTCGTCACTGACGCCGCCCCAGTTCCTGTCGCCGGGGCGAATCCTGTCAACGGGCAAGCCCCTGAAAACAGCGACACCCCAGGGCGGAAGCCGGTCGCAGCGAAGCAGCGGGCCGGCATCCCCGTGTGGCGCGTTGGCAAGCCGGATGCGTTCCTGGCTGCCGCCGTCGACGTCGCGCGGGAAGCGGTGGAGACTATCGCGAACCCGGGCGAGGTGGGTGCCCACATCGGCGCAAAGTCCGAGGGCGACCGCGTGGTCACGCATTTGTTCGAGTCGAAGCTTGCGGGATACGGCGGGTGGCAGTGGTATGCCGTGATCACCCGCAATTCCCGGTCAAAGATCGTCACAGTCAGCGAGCTCGGCCTCCTGCCCTCTGAGGATTCCATCCTGGCCCCGGAATGGGTCCCCTGGGCAAAGCGTGTCCGCCCGGAGGACGAGACGCCCCTGGTGGAGGAGACGGTAGAGGAAGTGACCGAGGAATCCGTGCAGGCTGCGGAAGACGACGCCGCCGAAGCATCCGATCCTGAAGCCGATGAAGCCGAGGAAGCCGACGAAGAGGACGACGACGCCGTCGCCCGCTTAGGGGATTAACGGCAACGGCGCCGTCCGGGAACAACCCCGACGACGCCGTTTCCTGCCTTGCGCGGAAAGGCGCGGCAGTTACTTCTTGAGTTTCTATTTCTTGAGCTCGCCCACAACATAGTCGATGCTGGCGAGCAGGGCTGAGACGTCGTCCGGTTCGATAGCGACGAAAGTGGCGATGCGGAGCTGGTTTCGCCCAAGCTTGCGGTACGGCTCAGTGTCCACCACGCCGTTGGCCCGCAGGATCTTGGCGATTGCCGCTGCATCGATGGAGTCGTCGAAGTCGATGGTGGCGATCACGTTGGAGCGGTCCTCAGCCTTTGCGACGAACGGTGTGGCGTACTCGGAAGCCTCGGCCCAGGAGTAGATGCGGCTGGCAGAGTCTGCTGTGCGCTTGCTGGCGAAGTCCAGACCACCATTGCTGTTGAGCCACTGCACCTGTGCGTCCAAAGTCACCAGCGTGGACAGCGAAGGTGTGTTGTACGTCTGGTTCAGTTTGGAGTTGTCAATTGCGGTCTGCAGGTCCAGGAAGTCCGGAATCCAGCGGTCGCCGGCCTTGATGCGGGCGGCGCGCTCCAACGCCGCGGGGGAGAGCAGGCCGAGCCACAGGCCGCCGTCAGAAGCGAAGTTCTTCTGCGGGGCGAAGTAGTAGACATCCGATTCGGCGACGTCCACGTCCAGCCCGCCGGCGGCTGAGGTAGCGTCCACCAGGACGAGCGAACCGGCGTCGGCGCCCTCTACGCGCTTGACGGGGGCTGCAACACCGGTTGATGTCTCGTTCTGGGGCCAGGCGTAGACATCAACGCCGGCCTCTGCCTGGGAGGCCGGTCGCGTGCCGGGCTCTGACTTGATGATGGAGGATGCATCGAGGAAGGGGGCTTTGTTGGTGGCCGCGGCAAACTTGGAACCGAACTCACCGAAGGAAAGGTGCTGGGCCTTTTTCTCAACCAGGCCGAAAGCCGCTACGTCCCAGAACGCTGTGGAACCGCCCACGCCGAGGACAACCTCGTAGCCCTCAGGTGCACGGAAGAACTGGCTGAGTCCTTCGCGCACCGAACCCACCAGGTTCTTGACCGGTGCCTGACGGTGTGACGTGCCAAGTATGGTGGTCGACGCGTCAGACAGGGCCTGGACCTGTTCCGGGCGCACCTTGGACGGTCCCGCGCCGAAGCGTCCGTCCTTGGGCAGCAGGTCGGCGGGAATAGTGATGCTGTTGTCGCTCACGTGTGGCTCCAATGGGTATCGGTTAGAGAGGGGGAGGTGGGCAGGTGGCATCGGCTGCCCCTTCGACTCCCTCATTCTGCCTGACCGGACCCACCGTCAGGAATCTGCGGTTGTCATAGTCCGCCACGTGGAATGCCGGACCACCATGGGCATTGCGACCCCGGGAAAAATTATCCAGAGTAATTCCAAATAAGCTAGGCTTGGGTTGACGTTCCTGAGGTGTCGGTTGCACACCATCCACCTTGGCGGGGACGCGGTACGGTGGAGATTACGCAAGAAATGCGTTCGAGGAGAGCTGAGCTGGATGACGGATCTGATCGATACCACTGAGATGTATCTTCGGACCATTTTGGAGCTTGAAGAAGAGAACATCGTGGCTCTTCGCGCACGCATTGCGGAGCGTCTGCGGCACTCGGGTCCCACGGTTTCCCAGACCATTGGACGCATGGAGCGCGATGGCCTGGTGATTGTGTCCAACGACCGCCACCTGGAACTGACCGAAGTCGGGCGCAAGCGGGCCACCGAAGTCATGCGGAAGCACCGCCTTGCCGAGAGGCTCCTGGCGGACGTCATTGGTCTGGACTGGGCATACGTTCATGACGAAGCGTGTCGCTGGGAACACGTCATGAGTGAACGGGTGGAACGGCGCCTGTATGAGTTGTTGGAGCACCCCACCGAGTCACCGTATGGCAACCCCATCCCGGGTTTGGAGGCGCTTGGCGGCCTCGCCAACCAGCCCCTTGCCCGCTTGGACGTGAACCTGCTGCATGCCATGGACGGGTACGCTGCCGATTCCCGCGTAGTAGTCAGCCGGCTTGCTGAACCCATCCAGGTTGAGCCCGAACTCCTCACCCAGCTCGATGAAGGCGGAATTCGTCCAGGCGCAACTGTCTCCTTGGAACGGGTGGGGGAGTACATCTCCGTCCGCGTTCCCGGTATTGAAGGAGCACTGGAGCTGCCTCCCGAGGTAGCTGCGCACGTCTTCGTTGCTGTCAGCTGACCCTAGGGCGTGTCAGATCTCACTTTGGGGCGGCTGGCGCGCGTGTGACCTGCGGATTCCTGCGACTGGTGATATGGGGGCGTCCACAACACGGTCGTTTGGGAAGATAACGAATTTATTACTGCGGGCTTTAATCGCCTATAGTTATCTACTAGCGCCGATACCAAAGCGTTACCTGATCTGGAGCCGAGCTCTGCCAGCAGATCAGGTGTGTCATCAACTACTGGCAGAGGCGGGGGAACCACAAGCGGCTGCCTAAAGAAGCAGCCTTGGGGTGAAGTCCGCAGCAGAAGTGCCTACTAACGCAAGTCCTTCCGGGGATACCTGTGTGCCGTTTGCGCTTCGTGCGGACCGGGTCTTTGAACTCTCTGACCCGAATCCGACAGCTAACTTCGCAGGCTTTCCAGAGAGGAACAGAGTTTGACATCGCAGAACGTCAGGGGCCGTCGCCGCGCGTCCGGCCCCGCTGCTGAGCTGCGGCCAGCCCGCGCCGCAATGGAGATCCGGCCACGCGACACCCCGCGTCAGGTGCGCCGCCGCAAGAGCCCATTGCGCCAGGTAGCCGACTTCGCCGCAGCCAGTGGTGTCGGGCAGAAGGCCGGAGTCGCGCTTGCCGCTACCGGACTTGCCCTGACTGTAGGCCTGCCTGCCACAAGCCCGGTCATGGCCACATCCGAATCCGGCCAGGCCGAGGCGGCCCTCTCCGTGCCGGGTGGCAGCCAACCCGAAGTTTCTGCGGCAGCCTCTGCCAAAATCGATTTCAGTCGCGCAGCAGTCGCTACCGCCGCTGATCCTGACGGCAAGCTCAAGCAGTTGCTGAGCGCCCAGTCAGCGGGGAGCATTCAGCGCGCATCCTCACTTGGCACGCTGGGAAGCCCTCTGGACAAGCTGGTCACGGCATCGCCGTTTGGCTACCGCGTCAGCCCCCTTACGGGCGGCACCGGTGACTTCCACCGCGGCCAGGACTTCGTAGCCCAGTGCGGTACTGCCGTTCACGCCGCAGCCGCAGGCAAGGTCACGTTCGCAGGCTGGCATGAGTACGGCGGAGGCAACCGCGTCGTGATTGACCACGGCAACGGCCTCGAGACCACGTACAACCACCTGTCGTCCTTCAACGTCAAGGTGGGCCAGACTGTCAGCCGTGGCGATACTGTCGCGCTGAGCGGCACTACAGGCGCATCTACGGGTTGCCACCTCCACTTCGAGGTCCAGGTAAACGGTGAAGTCGTAGATCCCATGGGCTGGCTCTGAGCCAGTTGATGGTTGTCTATCGCATTCATGACACGCCCGTGACCTGAATGTGACATTCACGAATATCTGTTGTACCGTCTAAAGCGCATCGGCTTTTTAGGGGGCCGATGCACTTGAGTGGATTGCCTAGCTCTGCCACCACTCGAGGTCCGTTCGCAAAAATCGTCTGGCAGGGGCGGGGGAACCAATTTTGGCCTTCGAATCAGAAGGCCTTGGGGTTAAGTCGCAAAAGCTTCCTTGAAGCCGCGCGGCCGGATGACTCCCATCCGAATCCGACAGCTCACCTCGCAGGCATTGGGAGAGGCTACCTTCGTGTCATCACGCACTACCCCTGCGCGCCATCGCGCCGAATTGGTTCGTACGAACCCGTTGAACACCCTTTCCAAGGCTGTCTCAACCAATGCAGGCACCGTAGGCCGCCAAGCCGCCGTTCTGGCCGCAGCCTCGGGACTTGTTCTCAGCGTTGGACTCCCGGCCCAGGCCGCTGACACCGACGTTTCCAAGTCGGAATCCTCCAGCACCCAGCAGTTGGTCGCCACCGCGGTTGTTACCGCTGAGCCCACGGCAACCGTTTCCTTCGAAAGCCCCGTTGTGGCTACCAAGGAAGCCCCCAAGGTTCAGCGCGCCTCCCAGCGCACGCAGGCAGCCGAAGGCCAGACGGGCGACGCCCTCGCTGCCCTGTCCTCCACGGCCAAGGATGCCGCATCCAGCGCGGCAGCTTCCGGACTCGCAGCAATTGCCTACACCGGCATTGGCCACCCCTATGTCTGGGGCGGCACTTCCCCCAACGGCTGGGACTGCTCTGGATTTGCCCAGTGGGTCTACGCCCAGGCCGGCATCAGCATCCCCCGGGTCAATGCCTGGACGGCCATGAAGCCCACCAGCACGCCGGCCCCCGGCGACCTCGTCATGCAGAACGGCGGAGCCCACGTGGGCATCTACGTCGGCAACGGCATGATGATCAGCGCGCTGAACCCCAGCCAGGGGACGCTCCTGACCCCGGTCGCAGCCACCGGCACATCCTCGTTCTTCACCCTCCGCTAGGAAAATCCCATTCGGGGTAAGCCAGCATGCCCCCCAAGTGCTGGCCGCCCATAACCCGCGTGCGTCCCCACCGTGCGCGGATACGAAAAGAGAGTAATCATGACCAGTGCAAACAAGGTTGCACGGCATAGAGCTGAGGCCCCCAAGACCAGCTCACTTGCCGTCATTGCCAAGGCTGTCAGCGACAACGCCGGTGGCGTTGGCCGTCAGGCAGCAGTGATCGCAGCTGCATCAGGCCTTGTCCTGACCAGCGGCGTGGCTGCAAATGCTGCGGATACCAATGTCCAGCGCGAATCCACGTCTGCGTCCACCCTTGATGTGCAGTCGGTTGCCCAGGCCACCATTGCTGCCGATTCCAGCGTTGCCATCTCCTACGAGCGCCCCGTGGTCAAGACTGTCGAAGCCCCGGCTCCCGTCGTCGAGAAGGCACCTGCCAAGGAAGCTCCGGCTGCCGGCGGCACCGCTACTTTGGCGGTCAACACGGATAACTCCGCGGCCAAGGCGCCTGCTGCATCCAGCGGCCTCGGTGCAGCCATCGCTGCAGCGGCCTACGCACAGCTCGGTGTCACACAGGACTGCACCATGCTGGTGACCAACTCGCTGGCCGCCGTCGGTATTCACTTCCACGATTGGCCGGCCGGCTACCTCTCCCTCGGCCGCACGGTCAGTGCAGCTGAAGCGCAGCCCGGCGACCTCGCTTACTACGCCAATGGTGGCTACGGCGGAATGGCACACATCGCTGTTTATGTCGGCAACGGCATGGCAGTCCACGGTGGATGGAACGGATCCACCACGGCACTGTTCAGCGTGAACGTTGGCTCCGGCCCCGTTTTCATCCGCGTCAACGGCTGATCAAATACTCCACGGAACACCCCGCAGGCTCAGGCCGGCGGGGTGTTCTGCTTTAACCTAAAAAGTGTCCCGCACATGAACTTTCGCCAACACCGCAGGTGAAACGGCAGAAAAATTCGTTGATATGGCATATGAGTGCTTACCCTTGTGTTGTCGATCCACAGCCCGTACAAGCAGAGGGCAGCCGGCCCTCGTGCCCCTGACGGGTGCGGCCGTGAAGAGGTACGTGCATGCGCACACTCGTTCTGAATGCTGGATATGAACCGCTGGCGGTAGTAACCTTCCGCCGGGCGCTGGTCCTTGTGCTGACTGGAAAAGCTAGCGTGGTGGCCGAAGGCGACGAGCCTGTCGTCGGGCCACAGGAGATTCTCGGAAGACCATCCGTGATTCTTCTCAATCGCTACATCCGGCCCCGGTACAACAGGATCACTGCCGTGAGCCGCCGCGGGGTACTCCGCCGCGACGGCCATCGCTGCGCCTATTGCGGGAAAACAGCGCACACCATAGACCACGTCCACCCCAAATCCAGGGGCGGCGCGGATTCCTGGGAAAACCTGGTTGCGGCGTGTTTGAAATGCAACAACGCCAAGAGTGACCACACGCTCGCCGAGATGGGTTGGAAACTTCGTTTCAAACCTGGCGTGCCCACAGGAACCATGTGGCAGATCAAAGAACTCGAGAAACCTGCGCCGGACTGGGATCCGTTCCTGTTGCCGGAATCCGCCGCCTGATCGATTTCTGTTGCCCTCCCGCCGTCCGGGTACTCTGGGCGGATGGAGTTCAACGCTGTGATTCTGGCGGGTGGCAGGGCCACCCGCCTCGGTGGCGTGCCCAAGCCCGGATTAATGTTCGACGGCGCCAGCCTCCTTTCGCATGCCCTGCAGGCGGCGCGGGGAGCCTCCGCTGTGGTGGTGGTTGGTCCAGACACCTCTCGTATCGGCGGCGTCCTGCCTGATGGAGTTCTTAGCGCCCGGGAGGAGCCGGCCTTTGCCGGCCCTGCCGCCGCCATTGCTGCCGGTCTGGCGGCCTTTCACCACAATGGGGAGCCAGCGCCGTGGACGCTCGTCCTGGCATGCGACATGCCGCACGCCGCCAGGGGCATTGAGCCCCTATGGGAAGGACTGCGTGCGCATCCTGAAGTAGAAGGCGCAATGGCCGTCTCAGCCGACGGCCGGCAACAGCCCCTCCTGGGCATCTACAGCACCCGGGCTTTGGAAAGGGAAGTTGCGGCAGCTTCGGGGTTAACGAACTCTTCAGTGTTCCGGCTGCTTGCTAGGCTGAACCTGCTGGCCGTTACCGTCCCCGATGGGTCTACCGATGATGTGGACACGTGGGAGGACGCCGCGGCCCTGGGCATACACAACGAGCAGGAGGCGGACATGAAGAGCCAGGAAGAGACGCTCGAGGACTGGTGCCGCACACTGTTGCAGGCCTTTGAGCTTGAGGGCGTTGAAGTGGACATCAATGAAGTCCTTGCTGTGGCAGGAGTTGCAGCCCACTCCGTGGTGCGGCCTGCTGCGCCACTGACAACGTTCATCGCAGGTTACGCTGCCGGCATGGCCAGGGGGATCGGGCAAGCCGCGGACGATACCGCCATGAGCGCTGCCCTGGATCTGGCCCGCCAGGTTGCCAAGCAATACCTGGAGCCCGGGACTGAGGCGGAATGACCGAGGCCCCCGGACAGGGCCACCACCACGCGGCACACACATGGCATGAGGCCCGGCAGCGTGCCTTTGACGTCGCCGCTCCCATCCCGCCAAGCCCAGTGCCGTTGAAGGCTGCCTTGGGAAGGACATTGGCCTCGGATGCAGCGGCCATTCAGGACATGCCGCACTATGCGTCCTCCGCCATGGACGGCTGGGCTGTCAACGGAACGGGTCCATGGATTCTTGTTGAGCCTGGACACAGACTTGCTCCCCACCAGGCCAGTCCCATCGTCACCGGAGGACTCATTCCGCCCGCCGCCAAGGCCGTTCTGCGCACCGAAAGCGGCGTTATTACCACGGACGACGACGGCCTTCCGATCCTTGCGCTCGGCGGCTTGGCGAAGCCGGGGGAGCCACGCAATGGCCAGCACATCCGCAAAGCTGCCGAGGAAGCCGCAGAAGGGGACGTGCTGCTCAAAGCCGGTACCATCCTGAATCCTGCGCACATTGCCTTGGCTGCCCTGGCGGGCCTCGATGAGCTGGAAGTCCTGGGGAAACCCTTGGTGCGATTCCTCCTGACGGGCTCGGAAGTGGTGACGCAGGGGGTTCCCCTACCGGGGAAGGTCCGGGATACCTTCGGACCTCAGCTTGGTGCCGTCGTCGAACTCCTTGGTGGCATCGCAGGAGAGCAACTCAAGGTAGGCGACAACTACGACGACTGGCTTGCAGCTTTGCAGGACACCGAGCCTGAACCCGCGGAACCATATGCAGCACCGGAGCCGCCGGCCGACGTCGTTATTACTACAGGCGGTACCGGACGCTCAGGGACGGACCATTTCAGGAGGGCCGTGGCTGAACTGGGCGGCCGGCTGCTGATCGATGGCATTGCCATGCGCCCCGGCCACCCGGCCGTGTTGGCGGAGCTTCCGGACGGACGCTTCGTGCTGGGCCTGCCCGGGAATCCGCTGGCGGCCATGATGGCATTGTTCACCGTTGGGGGGCCGCTGCTCGCAGCGCTTGGCCACGGGAAGCTGGAGGACGTTGGCGAGGTGCCCAGCGGTGCAATGATCGACGCCGATCCTGGACGGACGCGCCTGATGCCTTTCAAACTGGTCTACGGATTGGCATCGCCCGCGCAGCATGCCGGCCCGGGGATGATGCGCGGGCTGGCGGGAGCAGATGGCGTCTTGGTGGTGCCGCCGCATGGTGTCCAGATGGGCGAACTGGTCCCGGCCTTTCCCTTGCCGTGGGGTAAACCTTTGCCCGCACCCAAGGCCGCTGAAGGAAAACCACGCAAGTCGCCGGCCCGCCAACAAAAGAAGGCCCCGTCCGGTCCTGTTGACTGGAGCGCGTTGGAAGCCTAGGGGTCGCCGGGTGGACGCAGGTGGCAACTGGGTGCCCGGGCTTGCAATGATGGACCCATGAACAGGCATGCTCCCGAACAGGACATCAATGAAGATGACCTGCAAATCCACCCGCCCAAGAAGGCTGCGGCAGGCCTCAAGGCTGTCACTGTCGCCCTTGAAAGGGGCTACTCCCAGGCAGGAGTAGCCCGCACGGTCCGCTCCATGCTCAGGGTCAACCAGCATGACGGCTTTGATTGTCCGGGCTGCGCCTGGCCGGAATCCATCACGGGACGTCGCAGTCCCGCGGAATTCTGTGAGAACGGCGCCAAGGCAATCGCTGAGGAAAGCACCACACGGACAGTGGGGGCAGATTTCTGGGCAGCACATTCCATCGCCGATCTTGAAGACAAGACCGAATACTGGTTGGGGAGCCAAGGGCGAATCGCCGAGCCTGTAGTCCTCAAACCGGGAGATACCCACTATTCCCCGATCAGCTGGACTGAAGCCTTTGCCTTGATCGGGGAGCATATCAATGCCACCACACCTGATCGCTGCGTTTTCTACACCTCCGGCCGGACGGCCAACGAGACCGCGTTCATGTACCAGTTGTTCGCCCGCAGCCTGGGCACCAACAACCTGCCGGACTGCTCCAACATGTGCCATGAGTCCTCGGGCAGCGCGCTGAACCCGACCATCGGAATCGGCAAGGGAACGGTCTCGCTGGAAGACATCCACCACGCCGAACTGGTGTTCGTGGTGGGCCAGAATCCCGGGACCAACCACCCCAGGATGTTGTCCGCATTGCGTGACTGCAAGAACAACGGCGGAAAGATCGTTGCCGTGAACCCGCTACCCGAGGCTGGCCTGCTGAACTTCAAGGACCCCCAGTCCCTCAATGGCGTGATCGGCGGTGGCACTACGATCGCGGACGAGTTCCTCAAGATCAAGGTCGGTGGCGACCTCGCTCTGTTCCAGGCCCTGGGCCACCTGCTCCTGGAGGAAGAGAAGCGGAACCCCGGGACGATCCTCGATAAATCATTTATCGGGAAACAGACCGAAGGCTTTGAAGCGTACGCCAAGGCACGGTCCCAGCTGGACTGGGAAGAAACCGAGCGTGCAACCGGCTTGTCCCGGGAGGAAATCGTCACTGTGGCCGGGCTGATGGCCAAATCAAAGGCGACCATTATTTGCTGGGCGCTGGGCTTGACCCAGCAGCCGCACTCCGTGGATACGCTGAAGGAGATCATCAACCTGCTCCTGCTCCAAGGCAACTTCGGCAAGCGGGGAGCCGGAGCCTGCCCGGTGCGTGGCCACTCCAACGTCCAGGGCGATCGCACCATGGGTATTTGGGAGAAGCCGGGCGAAACGTTCCTTGCCGCGCTGGACGAGGAGTTTGGTTTCCGGATGCCTCGCGAGCATGGATATGACTCCGTGGAGACCCAGCACGCCCTGGAAAAAGGGGAAGTGGATGTCTTCGTGTCCATGGGTGGAAACTTTGCTGCGGCCGGTTCTGATACTGCAGCGTTGGAAGCCGGGCTCAAGACTGCTGGACTGACTGTGCACATCTCCACCAAGCCGAACCGTGCCCACGTGGTGCACGGGAAGACATCCCTGATCCTGCCCACATTGGGACGCACGGACACGGACGACAAACACCCCAAGGGCAAGCAGTTCCTCTCGGTGGAGGATTCAATGTCCGTCATCCACAAGACGCAAGGCAGGCTGGCTCCGATCTCCGAGCACCTCCTGAGCGAGCCCGTCATCGTGGCCCGGATGGCGCAGGCGACACTCGGGGATGACCACGGCGTGGACTGGCGCGCCATGGCAGAGGACTATGACGTGATCCGGGACCACATCTCACGTGTCATCCCGGGGTTCGAGGACTTCAACGCCAGGGTCCGGACGAAGAACGGCTTTGTCCTGCCGAACCCGCCACGGGATACCCGTACCTTCGCAACTGACATCGGCAAAGCACGGTTCTCCGTAAGTCCGCTTGAGTATCTTGAAGCTCCAGAGGGCCACTTGATCCTGCAGACGGTACGCAGCCACGATCAATACAACACCACGTTCTATGGCCTGGATGACCGCTACCGTGGGGTCTCGGACGCCAGAAGGGTGATCCTGGTCCACGAGGAAGACCTCGCTGGCCTGGGCTTCAAGGACCGTGACCTGGTGGATGTCATTTCCACCTTTGCCGGTACGGAGCGGCGGGCAAATAAGTTCCGGCTGATCGCATACCCCACGGCCAAGGGCTGTGCTGCCGCATACTTCCCGGAAGCGAACGCCCTGGTGCACCGCGAGCTTGTGGCCCGGGAATCCAACACGCCCGGCTACAAGGCGATGACCGTGCGGTTCGTGAAACACCCCGAGGAGAACGGATCCTGACATGGGACGTGTGACCCAGCGCCGAAAGCTGCATAAGTTCGTCCTGGACGGATCGCCCCAGGCCCTGGAACACCCTGTCCGATACAAGGAAGACATCCTCGCGGTCGAAGAGCCCCTGGAAATCCGTCTTGGAGATATGTCGTTCTCGGTGACCATGCGGACCCCTGGAGACGACTTCGATCTGGTGGCGGGGTTCCTTGTCTCGGAGGGCATCATCTGGGAGCCGGGGCAACTGGTCTCCGAGCGTTTCTGCGCGGGGGAGGACGAGGACGGCGTGCAGACCTTCAACGTCGTGGACGCACAGCTGCGGCCCGACGTCGAACGTCCGGACACCGGCCGTAACGTCTACACTTCAAGCTCCTGCGGGATTTGCGGCACCGATTCGATCGACGCCGTCCGGAAGTCCTCGCGGCACAGTCCCCAGGACGATGACGTGACGATCCCCGTAAGAGCGCTTGCTGCCCTCCCGGACCGGTTGCGTGAGGCGCAGGCGGTTTTCGCCAAAACAGGTGGCGTCCATGCCGCGGGCCTTTTCAGGATTCACGACGACGGTACTTCCGAGCTGCTGTGCCTGCGGGAAGACGTGGGCCGGCACAACGCCGTGGACAAAGTGGTGGGTTGGGCTTTGCGGGCCGGCAAGCTGCCATTGAAAGGAACGGTTCTTCAGGTATCCGGCCGGGCATCTTTCGAGCTCGTCCAGAAAGCTGCCATGGCGGGCATTCCCGTCCTTGCGGCCGTCAGCGCTCCCTCCAGCCTCGCGGCCGAGCTCGCGGACGAAACAGGTATCACGTTGGTGGGCTTCAGCCGTGGGTCGAGCCTGAACGTGTACGCGGGCAGGGACCGGATCGTGGGAGAAGAGGCTGGCTAGCGCCGCTATTCCCTGTGGATAGTCCTCGTTCACTTGGCTATTGAGCTGGAACAACGTAGATTTTATCCATCGATTGGAATCGCTGTGTCCTCGAATAACGCCGTCCATAAAGTGCCGGCTCGCCCGCCGGCCATGACGCTTTGCCACCAGCCAATGCCTAAGGGGATTTAATTGCACGACGATCGCCGGATCACTGAACAGCGTCTCGATCGATTCGTTCGGGAACGTCTTCTTCCGGCCATTTACGGCAGGTCCGTCCCACTGCAGCTCAGCAGCTGGGATTCGCCTGGAGAACCCGTGCCCGCAGCCGAGGCCATGCGCCAGCTCTTCACGCCCCAGGAGCCGGGCGCACCTTGGGGTAAGCCGTGGAGCACTAAATGGCTCCGCCTGCAGGGTGAAGTTCCAGAAGGCTGGGGTTCTGCCGAGGGGACGGCGGTGGAAATCATCGTGGACCTTGGCTTCAACAGCGACGTGCCGGGGTTCCAGTGTGAAGGCACAGCCTGGCGCGCCGATGCCAGCATCATCAAGGCCATCTCCCCACGTAACTACCACGTTCCGCTGAAGCTGCTCGGTGGCGGATTGTCCGTGGATTTCTATGTGGAAGCAGCAGCCAACCCGGATGTGTCGCAGGGTTGGTCATTTGCGCCTACTCCTTTGGGGAACAAGGCGACATCCGGAGACGAACCCCGGTATCGCCTCGGCCGGATTGCCATTGCCGAACTCAACGAGACGGTGTGGGAACTTAACCAGGACGTGTGGACACTCAGTGGCCTCATGCACGAGCTCCCCATGGAGCTGCCGCGCCGCCACGAAATCCTGCGGGCCCTGGAACGGATGCTGGACATCATGGACCCGGACGATGTTGCGGGAACGGCTGCCGCAGGCCGCGAGGCACTGGCAGAGGTACTGAGCCGGCCCGCCTATGCTTCGGCCCACCAACTCGTGGCTACCGGTCATGCGCACATCGACTCCGCTTGGTTGTGGCCTGTCCGTGAAACCATCCGCAAGTGTGCCCGTACATTCTCCAATGTCGTGGCTCTCATGGACGAGAACCCCCACTTCGTCTTCTCGTGTTCCTCGGCCCAGCAGATGGCCTGGATCAAGGAATTCTTCCCTGAGCTTTTTGTCCGCATCCGGGAAAAGGTCAGGGCCGGGCAGTTCGTTCCCGTCGGTGGCATGTGGGTTGAATCGGACACCAACATGCCCGGTGGCGAGGCCATGGCGCGCCAGTTCGTGGAAGGCAAGAGTTTCTTCCTGAAGGAATTCGACGTGGAGTGCCAGGAAGCCTGGCTGCCCGATTCGTTCGGCTACTCCGGCGCACTCCCACAAATCGTTAAATCTGCAGGTTTGCGATGGTTCCTTACGCAGAAGATTTCCTGGAACAAGGTGAACCGGATGCCGCACCACACGTTCACGTGGGAAGGCATCGATGGTACCCGGTTGTTCACCCATTTCCCGCCGGTAGACACGTATAACGCAGAGCTCCATGCCCGCGAGCTTGCGCATGCGGAACGCAACTACCGTGAGCACGGGCGCGGCACAATGTCTCTGGTTCCCTTCGGTTATGGCGACGGCGGTGGCGGCCCCACCCGCGAGATGGTGGCCGCTGCACACCGCACCGCAGATCTCGAGGGTTCACCCAAGGTCAGGTTGGGCACGGCCAAGGACTTCTTCACAGCGGCCGAAGCCGAGTACCGAAACCTCCCGGTGTGGGTGGGCGAGATGTACCTGGAGATGCACCGCGGAACTTACACCAGCCAGGCGAAGACCAAGCGAGGCAACCGGCGCAGCGAGCACCTGCTGCGTGAGGCAGAACTGTGGTGCTCCACGGCTGCAGTGCGACTGGGCGACGCCTATGCCTATCCCGAAGCGGAGCTCAAGAGGCTCTGGCGGTTGGTGCTCCTGCAGCAATTCCACGACATCCTGCCGGGCAGTTCCATCGCCTGGGTCCACGAGGATGCCGAGCGGAACTACGAGGCAATCGCCCGCGATCTCGAGGCCATCATCACCCAGGCGGCTCAGGCACTTGTCGGCCAGGGAGACAGGCAGTTCCTGCTCAACGCGGCCCCACACAAGCGGGCTGGCGTGCCGGCACTCGCCGCTGCGGAAGCCGTGAAGCCGGAGGCAGTTGTTGATGCCGGCGAAAAGGATGGCGGCTACGTCCTGGACAACGGAATCATCCGAGCCGTGGTGGACAGTGATGGCTTGTTGACCTCACTCATGGACTATTCCACTGGCCGCGAGGCGATGGTGCCCGGTCAGCCCGGCAACCTGCTTGAGCTGTTCAGGGATACTCCCAATGAATGGGACGCCTGGGACATCGAGGAGTTCTACCGGCGCAACGTCACCAAAGTGACCCAGGCGGAAACCATCGATCTTGAGCGCACGGAGGCAGGCGCCGTCGTGGTGGTCACTCGTACGGTTGGTGCCTCCACCATCACGCAACGGATAACGCTCGACGCCGGTGCGGAGTCGCTGGGGATCGCCACCACAGTGGACTGGCAGGAACGCGAAAAGATGCTCAAGATCGCCTTCCCGCTGGATGTCCGGGCGGACCGTTCGGCCTCCGAGACCCAGTTCGGCTACGTGTTCCGGCCGACCCATACGAACACGTCATGGGATGCTGCGAAGTTCGAGATCTGCGCACATCGCTGGATCCACGTTGCAGAGCCCGGCTATGGCGTGGCCGTCAGCAACTCTTCCAGCTATGGGCACGACGTCACCAGGGCTGTCCGCGGGGATGGCGGAACGACGACGACTGTCCGCGTCTCGCTGTTGCGTTCCGCCAGGTTCCCGGACCCTGAAGCAGACCGCGGCGAGCACACACTTGAACTGTCCATCAGGCCTGGAGCGGGGATCGCGGATGCCGTGGAGGAGGGCTACCGGACCAATCTGAAGCCCCGCTATGTCACGGGTAGCAAGCCAGTGGTACCCCTGCTGTCCGTGTCCAACCCGGCCCTGGTAGTGGAGGCAGTGAAGCTGGCCGAGGATGGTTCCGGAGACGTCATTGTGCGTCTTTACGAATCCTTGGGACAACGCTCAGCCGGTGTTGTCAGGGCCAACTTTGAAGCTCATGACGTCCTGGCCACGGACCTGCTGGAACGGCCGGTAGAGGCCCCTGGGGTGACGGTGGGGCAGGACGCAGCCGAGCTGGTCCTGCGCCCGTTCCAGTTAGTCACATTGCGGTTCGCCCGATAAAGGCTGCCCAGCGACAACAGGACCCGCCCCAAGAGGTTTAGACGTCGTGTTGCAGCCGCTTCACGAACAGCTTGGTCCGTTCCTGCCGGGGTGCGCGCAGCACCTCGGCGGCAGGGCCCCGCTCCACCACAACGCCGCCGTCCATGAAGATGACCTCGTCCGCCACGTGTTGGGCGAAGGCCAACTCATGGGTCACGATCACCATGGTCCAGCCTTCCTCGGCGAGTTCCTTGATGACGCCGAGGACGTCACCGACCAGCTCGGGATCCAATGCTGACGTGGGCTCGTCGAACAACAGCAGTTGCGGCTGGAGCGCCAAGGCACGGACGATGCCCACGCGCTGCTGTTGTCCGCCTGAGAGCTCAAACGGATAGGCGTCCCGCTTGTCAGCCAGGCCCACCCGCTCCAGCAGACGCTCGGCTTCGGCGATGGCCTCTGCCTTCGGACGCTTCTGTACCTGGACTGGACCCTCGATGATGTTCTTCAGGACCGTCATGTGCGGGAACAAGTTGTAGTGCTGGAACACCATGGCACTGCGGTCCCTCAGCGCTGAGATCTCCTTCTTGCCCACTTTGGCGCCGAAATCGATGGAAAGGCCATCGGAGGTCTCGCTTCCCGAGCCCGAGCCGGAGCCGGAGCCTGGGCCGCGGCCGGTGCCGCCAAAGGTAACAGTACCGGCGTCGGGGATTTCAAGGCCGTTGAGCGACCGCAAAACGGTGGTCTTGCCCGAACCCGACGGCCCGATCAGGGCCACCACCTGGCCGCGCCGGATGTCGATATCGATGTCGCGCAAAACCACGTTGCTGCCGAAGGCTTTGGCGAGGTTCCGGGCCTTCAGGACTGAGGTGACGCGGGGTTCGCGTTGTTGGGGTGCGTCAGTGGGCGACATAGCGGTCCAATCTCCTTTCCACAGCGGACTGCGCAGTGGAAAGGACCAGGCAGATGACCCAGTAAACCAGGGCTGCCTGCAGGTACAGGGCCATGAACTCCTGGCTGAACGCAGCGATTTGCTGGGCATTGCGGAAGAGTTCGGTAACCAGGATGAGTGAAGCGAGCGACGTGTCCTTAACCAGGGAAATGAAGGTGTTGGACAACGGGGGAACGGACACGCGTGCCGCTTGCGGGAGGATGATGCGCACCAGCGTCTGGGGGTGGGACATCCCGATGGTGTGGCCGGCTTCCCACTGTCCCTTGGGCACCGAAAGTATTGCAGCCCGAATGATCTCGGCAGCGTAGCCGCCCACGTTCAAGGAGAAGGCGATGATGGCGCTCGGCCAGGGATCCAGGCGGATGCCAATGCTGGGAAGGCCGAAGAAAATTACGAACAGCTGCACCAGCAGGGGAGTACCGCGGATGACCGAGACGTAGAAACGACCTATGCCGGACAGCAGCCAATTCGAACTCAGCCGCAACAGCGCCACCACCAAGGCCAGCACCAGGCCAAAGGCAAAGGAGGCCAGGGTAAGGGGGATGGTGCCCGTTACGGCCCCTGTGATGATCGGCCCGAAGGAACTCCAAATGAGGTCCCAGTTCATTTATTTGGTGACATCCGCACCGAAGTACTTTTCGGAGATCTTTGTCAGGGTTCCGTCTGCCCGGAGGTCATCCAGCGCCTTGTCTACAGCCTTGGCCAGCTCTGTGGAACCCTTTCGGAACACCAGGGCGCTCTCGGTCTTATCCGGCGCTTCGGCGGCCACCTTCAAACCGGAGTCCGGGGTGGTTTTTGCGTAGTCCAGGTAGGTGAGTTTGTCGTTCACCGTTGCGTCCACGCGTCCCTGCTGCACGAGGGTGGCAGACTGGGCCCAGCCTTCAACCGCCTGAACGTTGGCGCCGGCCTCCACGGCCATTTTGTAGAAGTTGCTGGTCAGTGACTGCGCGGTGGTCTTGCCCTTGAGGTCAGCGAAGCTGTTGATGCTGGAATTGTCCTTCTTGGTCACCACAACGCCGGTAGAGACCGTGTAGGGCTTGGAGAACTCGTACTTGGCTTTGCGCTCGTCATTGATGGAGATCTGGTTTGCGATGGTATCGAACCGCTTGGCGTCCAGACCCGCAAAAATGCCATCAAACTGTGTCTCCTGGAAGCTAGCCTTCACGCCCAGCTTTTCAGCCACCGCTTTGGCAACCTCAACGTCGTAGCCCGTCAATTCACCGGCGCCCTCTGCGTGGAAGCTGAACGGCCGGTAGGTTCCTTCCGTTGCGATGACGAGTTCGCCCTTGGATTTCACGTCGGACAAGGATGTATCGCCACCGGACTGGGCTGGAGTGGAACCGCCACCGCAGGCAGAGAGTGCAATGGCGGCGGCGGCCAGGGTAGCGGCGAAAAGAGAACGGCGGGAGCGAAGGCTGGTCATGGAGCCATCTTAGTCACGGGCCACCACGGATTCCCGGCAGGAAAGGCTTGGAGGCCTGCGGAAAGGGTGGTTAAAAAGGCTGAGTGGGGGCGGTCCCCAACAGCCCGCCACCACTCATCCCCCCAATTGTGATCACGTGGGCGCCACATTCACCGGAAACCCGTTCTCTGATTCCGGTGCCAGGCTGCAACCGCGTTCACACATTCATGATTGTGCCACGATCTAATGGTTTTGTGAAAGTCTTACGCTGTGCGTCTTGCTTTCCGCCGGGCAAACGCCTTGGAAAACCAGATCCCGGCGAGCCCAATGGCCGTCGCCAGCACTGCGGAGTAGTTGATCAGGGAACGCAGCCACAGGTGCACCAGCGGGATCAGTGGGAAGAGTTGGGACACCAAAAGCAAGGCCAGCCCAACGAACAGGAGGGCCGAGGCGGCACGCAGCAAGGCGGGGTAGCGGCCCATGATGGTGCGCCAGATCGCCGGCAGCAAACAGGCTGATACGTATCCAGGATAAAAGCGGCCCAGAGCCGCGTAGGCCTCCATTGAAGGTCCCCAGGTCAGTCCTGTCATTCCCGCCGTGGAGCCGCGGGTGTCCGTGATGACAAAGAAGAACGTGGTCAACGCCACCGTGATTCCGAGGACTGTCAGCCCCCAAGGGCCACGAATGGCCCGTTCCGCTGACCTGGAAGCGAAACCCATGGCAATCTTGATGCCCATCAGCAGGAACGTACCGTACAGCAGGAACCGCAGGATCAGGTTGGTGACATTAACTCCGCCTAACAGCGCATCGATGGCAAGGTACGGTGCCTCAATGCTCAGGAGGATATCCAGGGTGATCAGCGCAAAGATGTAGAAAACCACCCGGTTCTCACCCCGGAGCAGGCTCGGAATCCGTGCGATGGTGATAGCCAGGCACACCGCCAGTGTTGCCCAAGGCAGGACAGCCGTCATCCGAGATTCTCCCAAATTCGTTCAGTTCGTTCGTGGTCTTGTTCTTGGCGGCGCAAGGTCTTGCCCAGCGCCTGAAGCCTCTCACCGGCCAGGGTCACCAGCTCGCCCAAGGTCATCCGGTCAAGGGCCTCCTGCCGCCCGTTGGGGGACCAACCGGCCTCCGCCTCCGTGATCAGCCCTCCAGCAACCAGCCCGCCCGCTGGTCCGACGCCGGCAGCCCGCGACGTCGCGATGGCCAACTCGGGAGGAAGCCTGTTGGCGGTCAGGTGGGCGGAGAAGTTCTGTGGCGCGATGCCGGTGGCTTCGCTGACCCGGTGCCGCAACTCGCCGTCGTCGATTGCATCCACCCAGTTGCGAACCGCGGTGGGGTGCGGTGTTGGCGACAGTCCTGTGACGGAGACGGACCCCGGTTCACTGCGTTCCACTACCGCGCGCAGCAAATCCATGGTGGCAATCTGGCTCACCAGTTCATCCGGCGTGGGCGGGACGGGGTCGCCTCGAAGATCTGCGTAGAGGTCAAACGTGGCAAGGGCTTGCACGGGATTGATGTGATAGCCCCGGCTGATGCTGACCAACGTTGACTCTGCCACCTTGCCCCGGACCAACTGTTGGGCCAGCGTTGTCCGTTTTATCCCGGAAATCCTGCAGACGTCCGCTGTGCTGGCGTTGGGTGCAACGCCGTGAAGCCAGCGTTGGAACGCCTTGGACGGTAAGGGCATGGAGGGCTTTCTGGGATATTTCAAACGGCAAGTCCGGCATCACCCACAGGGGAACCGAAGCAAAGGGTACGGATTGATTTTACGCCGACGCCACATTGAATTATGCTTGATGCTTGAACCCGTTGGTCCGTACACCCCCCAAGTCCGGACCAGCGGGTTTTTCCATGCCCGTGGGAATCACGGGTAGTGAGGCCGCGTTTCGTAAGTGAACCCGCGCTTGTTTTACCGTGCTGGTGATGTAGACGCGAGCGCCGTGGTGGCGCTGCGAGAGGAATAGAGAATGACTGCAACACTGGTGGCCAAGGATCTTGCCGGTGGTCACGGCCACCGCACGCTCTTTTCAAAGCTTTCCCTCACCGTTGCTCCCGGCGATGTGGTGGGCGTGGTGGGTGCGAACGGCGCGGGCAAATCGACGCTCCTGCGCATCCTTTCCGGCGTGGACCAGCCGCAGGAGGGGACCGTTAATCTGGCTCCTTCGGACGCCTTTGTGGGCTGGCTGCCCCAGGAACATGAGCGCACCACGGGCGAAACTATCGCAGCGTACATTGCACGCCGCACCGGCTGTGCCCAGGCCACCGCGGAGATGGAAGCTACTGCCGAAGCCCTCGGTTCCGGAGCTCCCGGAACGGATGACGCATACTCCCTGGCCTTTGACCGCTGGATGGCATCCGGCGCTGCAGACCTCGAGGACCGGATTCCGGCCGTGCTGGCAGACCTTGGCCTGGAGCTTGGTACCGATGCCCTCATGACCGGGCTCTCCGGCGGGCAGGCTGCCCGGGTTGCTTTGGGTGCACTGCTGCTCAGCCGCTTCGATGTTGTCCTTCTTGATGAACCCACCAATGATCTGGACCTTGATGGCCTGGCCCGGCTGGAGGCTTTCGTGCAGGGCCTGCGCGGAGGAGTGGTTCTGGTTTCACACGACCGTGAGTTCCTGGCCCGCTGCGTCACCACCGTTGTGGAACTGGACCTCGCCCAGAACTCCGTGGCTGTCTACGACGGCGGCTACGAAGCGTTCCTCGAGGAACGTGCGGTCGCCAAGCGCCACGCCCGCGAACGTTACGAAGATTTTGCCAACACCAAGGCCGATCTTGTGTCCCGCGCACGGACCCAGCGCGAGTGGAGCTCCCAGGGCGTCCGCAATGCGATGAAGAAGAATCCGGACAACGACAAAATCCGCAGGGCCGCGAGCACCGAGTCCTCCGAAAAGCAGGCACAGAAGGTCCGCCAGATGGAGTCGCGCATCGCCCGCCTCACCGAGGTAGAGGAACCGCGCAAGGAATGGCAACTGCAGTTCAGCATCGGCCAGGCGCCCCGCTCAAGTGCCGTCGTCGCAACCCTTCGTGACGTCGTGGTCCGTCAAGGCGACTTCACGCTGGGACCAGTCAACCTCCAGCTCAACGGCGGTGAGCGCATCGGGATCACCGGGCCCAACGGCGCCGGTAAATCCACTCTCCTGCGCTTGCTGCTCGGTACCCGGAAACCGGACGACGGCGAAGCCTCCATGGGCGCCTCTGTCGCCATCGGCGAAATCGACCAGGCCCGCGGACTGCTCGACGGCGGACGGCAGCTGGGCGACGCCGTCGAAGCCGTGCTGGTGGACTGCAACAGCGCGGACGTCCGCACACTCCTGGCCAAGTTCGGCCTGAAAGCGGACCACACCTCGCGGACCGTCGATTCGTTATCCCCGGGAGAACGGACCCGTGCCGCGCTGGCCCTCCTGCAGGCCCGTGGCGTGAACCTGCTGGTGCTGGACGAACCCACCAACCATCTTGACCTCCCCGCGATCGAGCAACTTGAAGAGGCGCTGGAAAGCTACGAAGGCGCCCTCCTGCTGGTCACCCATGACCGGCGTTTGCTTCAGAACGTTCGGCTCGATTCGCGTTGGCACCTGGAAAATGGCCGTGTCCAGGAGCTTCACCACACCCTCGGCCAGGAGAAGTAACCATGAGTATGGACCGCGTAGCCTGGAGCTCGCTTTACAACATCACCACGGCAAAGTCCGGCTCACAGCCGTTCTCGAAGGAAACGCTGAAGCGCGTGCTGGGCTTTGCCGCGCCGCACAAGGGCAAGCTCATAGCCTTCGTCATTGCCTCGATCGCGGGCGCGTTCCTCGCGGTCGCCACGCCAGTGCTTGCCGGCCAAGTGGTTGACGCCATCATTGCCAAGGCAAACGTGGGCACAGTGATCTGGCTGGCCGTCCTCATTGCGGTTGTGGCTGTGGGCGAGGCCGGAGTCGGACTGGTGACGCGATGGTTGTCCTCCACCATTGGCGAGGGCGTCATCGTGGACCTCCGTACCCGCGTGTTTGACCACGTGCAGCGGATGCCCATCGCTTTCTTCACCCGGACACGGACCGGCGCGCTAGTCAGCCGCCTGAACAACGATGTCATCGGGGCACAGTCAGCCTTCGCCGGCACGTTGTCCGGTGTGGTCAGCAACGTTGTGGCGCTCGCCTTGACCCTGGTGGTCATGCTCAACACGTCCTGGCTGGTCACTGTCCTGGCCATGGTGTTGCTGCCAATCTTCCTGATACCAGCCCGGCGTATGGGATCCAAGCTGGCCGACCTCCGACGCGAGGCGGCCGCGCATAACGCTGCCATGGGTACGCAGATGACCGAAAGGTTCTCCGCTCCCGGCGCCACACTGGTGAAACTCTTCGGCAGGCCGGATGAGGAATCCATGGAGTTCGCTGCCCGGGCCGGCCGGGTGCGCGATATCGGCATCCGTACCGCCATGCTGCAGTTCACCTTCGTCACGGCGCTGACTTTGGTCTCGGCCCTGGCCCTGGCCCTCGTTTATGGACTGGGCGGCTGGCTTGCACTTGGCGGCCAACTGGCACCTGGCGACGTAGTGGTCCTGGCTCTCCTGCTGACCCGTCTCTACGCTCCGCTGACCGCACTTTCGAACGCGCGTGTGGAAATCATGAGCGCACTCGTCAGCTTCGAGCGGGTCTTCGAGATCCTGGACCTGCAGCCCCTCATCACAGAAAAGCCGGACGCCGTAGCCGTTCCATCCGGACCCGTCGCCGTGGAATTCCACGACGTCCGTTTCTCCTACCCGTCGGCGGACAAAGTGTCCCTTGCCTCCCTCGAAGACGTCTCCACCCTGGACACGCGTGGCGGCGAGGAAGTCCTGCACGGTGTCAGCTTCCGTGTTGAGCCGGGCCAGACCGTGGCCTTGGTGGGCTCGTCCGGCGCAGGAAAGTCCACGGTGGCCCAATTGTTGTCACGCCTGTACGACGTCGACTCCGGAGCCGTTCGCCTTGGCGGGCACGGACCTGGCACCGGCGTGGATGTCCGGGACCTCGGCTTTGACTCGCTGCGCGACACGCTGGGCATGGTGACCCAGGACGGCCACCTGTTCCACGAAACCATTGCATCCAACCTGCGCCTGGCCCGGCCGGATGCCACGGAAGAGGACATGTGGGAGGTCCTCCGCCGTGCACGCCTGGAGCCCATGATCCAGTCTCTTCCGGACGGCCTGGAAACAGTCGTTGGCGAGCGCGGGTACCGGCTCTCCGGTGGCGAACGGCAACGGCTCACCATCGCGCGTTTGCTCATCAAGCAGCCTCGCGTCGTCATTCTTGATGAGGCGACCGCCGCGCTGGACTCCACTAACGAAGCCGCCGTCCAGGCGGCCTTGGGGGAAGCGCTCGAGGGGCGTACCGCCGTCGTGATTGCGCACAGGTTGTCCACGATCCGTGCAGCGGACGTGATCCTGGTGGTGGAGGACGGCAGGATCGTGGAGCGTGGCACTCACACCGAGCTGCTTGTTGCTGAGGGCCGCTATGCGGAGTTGTACCGGACCCAGTTCGCGGAAGCCACGGCGGTGGCTGAGGAAGCAGTTCCGGAACTGTAACGCTGTCCGCAACTAGCTGGCATTAGTGGTTGTTCTGAGCCCTCAGAACAACCACTAATGCCAGCTACTTGGGCGGGGTGAGCAAAGGCAGCACGTGATCCGTCAACAGGGGCGCGAGGTCCCCGGGTAAAGGTGCTGTGAGGTCCAACCAACGGATCTCGGCGATCTCGGCCGAAGGGTGCGCTTCCCAGGTCCCAGGAGCGGTGAAGACCGTGGCTTCGATGTTGGTCGCGGCCTCGTTGGCGGCCACTGCGAGCCAAGCGCCCAGCGGTTCGAGGTCTTCGGGGGCAACCTCGATGCCCACTTCCTCGAGCAATTCCCGGGCTGCAGCTTCTGCCGCGGTTTCACCGGCTTCGGGCTTGCCACCGGGATGCATGAATTTGTCCGTGCCGCGCTTGCGGACAGTCAGGAGCTGGCCCTCCTTGTTGTAAACGCACACAGCGCTGACCACGATCACATCAGTAACGCTCACGCTTGCCTCCCACTGTTGATTCGGACAAGGTGTTCATTCGGACCAGATGTGATTCCAGCAGCAGATCCTTGGCCGGACCGCGGACATCCCACGTGAAACGGAACGCGTCCCGGCCTTCCCAGGTGTAGTTCACGTAATAGTCGTCGGGATCGCACCAATGTTTGTCCTGGTTGGCTTGCTCCGCAAAACTCATCACATGGAATGGCCGGCCATCGGGGAAGAAAACGTCCATGGAATCCGCTTCAGGGCCAGGCTTGAGGACGTACTCGCGGAATGCGGGGCCCGAATGCGTGGGCCAGTGCATGGTTCCATCTTCGCGGTAGTGAAGGCCGCCGTCGGGCTCTTCCGTGTAACGCACGACGCCGGTAAAGGTTCCGCGGGTGCCGGAGGCCCGGTCCAACAGAGTCCGCTCCACATTCCACGTGCCAGCCAAATAGGCACGCAAGTCCTGGATGGGCTGCTGCTGGTTCAAGTGCCCTCGATTGGAATCGAACCAACGACACCGGCTTTAGGAGAGCCGTGCTCTATCCACTGAGCTACGAGGGCCTGCGTGTCCATGGCCCGGAGTACCGTTACGACAGCTCCATGGCCGGACACGACTACAAGCATACAAGCTGCCGGGCCAGTGCCCGAACCGGGCTAGGCTGGCGGTCATGAGAGGGTATACGACAGTACCGGAAACCACCGGCACGTTCCTTCCGGACGTTCGCGCTACGCGGGCAAACATCGGCGCCTGGGCCCAACTGAGCGTGGTCCAGTATTTCGTTGCAGAGTCTGCTGTCATCGAGGCTTGGGCCGGTCCGCAACCGTACAGCAGGGCCACCGGGTTCATCAGCGACCTGGGCGCAGTATCGTGCGGCGTCTACGAGGACCGGGCAGTGTGCTCCCCTTTGCATGTGCTGATGAACGCCTCTTTTGTTGTCCAGGGCCTGGCATTGATCCTTGGTGCGGTGTTCCTGACCGCAGGGCTTTTGTGCGTGGCAGCGCGTCCGGGTGTGCATGCCCAGCGCTTCCACACCGCCACAGCCGATGACGAGCCCCGGACCCGGGTCCTGGCCAAGCCATGGATCATGGCTGTGGCCATTCGCATACTGACAGGTGTTTCCGGCCTCGGGACGGTCATCGTTGGACTGGTGCCCGAAGACGTCGGCTCCCCATGGCATTTTGCCGGCGCACTGATGTTCTTCATCGGCGGCGGCTTCGCCTTGCTTCTGCTGGGCATCCTTTGGTTCCGGCAGACGCCGATGAGCTGGTTCATAGCTGCCTGCGGCTCCCTCTGTATCGGGGCGCTCATTGTTGGCGGGATCACGGGAATGGACGTGCCCCACCCCGGAACACTGGAACGGCTGATGGGCTACCCCGTCACCATTGGCTTGGCAACTGCCGGCCTGGTCATCGCCCAGCGCGTGCACACGGTACGAAAGGCGGCGAAGGCCCTGCGGTGATTCAGGCATGGGGACAGCAGGAGCGGGACGGTGACCGTGGATGGATGCCACAGCCACCGCTCCCGGTTAGGGGATGCTCTGCCAGAACCAGCGGATCAGGTCAACCGAAAGTCGGATGACATTCACCATAAGGTTCAGAGCGCCCCAGGGCTTCTTGCGCTTTCGCTTTGAAGTCATCGGACACCTCCTCCCGTAGGAAAGGTGCGATCACGGACCCTACGAATGCCACTTGCCCAAATTCTGCAAGGGCATTAGAGAAAATCCGCTCGGGGGCCTAGTCTTGATGTGTGGGCACCAAGGAATTAGTCCCTTGATCGCACAACATGGGCGCCCTGCGCCTAACAATGACCCGCTGGCCGGCGGGTCAATTGTTTTAACGAAGGGGTGGGCGGTTGGCCCACTGGGATAACACTATCGTTTTTATTTCGCCCGCTTCGTACAGCCTTGCCCATCCGAAGACAGCGGCCCGGGCCCATGAACGGGTGCGCCTGCCGGGCTGCGGGACTATTCTGACGCTATGACGACGGCGGCTGGTCCGCGCGGCGGCGACCGGGGACTTCTGCCTGACCTCGCCAGCCGGCGCGAGCTGATTGGGGGTTGGGCCGCGATCACCCTCATCCACTATTTCGTGGTGGAAGCCACTGCGATGGCTGTGTGGCAAGGCAATCCAGGTTATGACCGGCGCGCCCATGTCATCAGTGATCTTGGCGCTGCCCACTGCGGTCCGTTCAACGGTTACGAGGTGTGCTCGCCGCTTAATTGGCTCATGAATGCTTCGTTTGTGCTTCAGGGAGTTGCCATGGTGCTCGGGGCGGTGCTTTTGAGCTCCGCTGTCCTTTCTGTGGCGGCTGAGCCAGGCGCCCGGGTCATCCGGCCAAGGATGGCATCAAGCGTCGCGTCACCCGACGCCTTTCCCTGGCTTGCAGCCGGGGCCGTCAGGGTGCTGATCCTCGTGGCGGGCATAGGCCAGGCAATGGTTGGCCTGATCCCCGAAGACACCGACCTCGCCCTGCACCTGACCGGTGCGGGACTGTACTTCATCGCTGGACCGCTGTCGTTGGTGATACTGGGCCTGATATGGCTAGGGCACACGCAGATGTCATGGATAGTTCTGCTGTTCGGGGTTGTATCCCTGGGAACCACCATCCACGTGCTTGCGGTGCAGTTGCGCGTTGAGGAGCCCGGCGCCATCGAGCGCACCATGGCGTATCCGATCATCCTGGGGTTGTCCTTAGTAGGCCTGGTAGTGGCTCACCGCGTCACAAGGGAACGGAAAGCTGTCAGGGCTGTTTCGCGTTCTTCCGTCCGAGGAACACCGCCGCCACGCCGCACAGCAGGCTGATAAGGAACAGCACCCACGACGCAATGGTGACGGCGGAAGCCAGGGCAACCGAACCGGCGTCGGGCGTTTCCGCAGCCAGCATGGAATCAATGGCGACGTTGGACCACAAGTGAGCCACAGCAAAAAGCAGGGGAGCGGCCCACATTGCCCAGCGCCACGATTTGCGTGCAACGTTGATGCCGATCAGCAGGAGCCAACTGAAACCGAAGATCAGCGGAAAGAGCGTGCCGGCAGTCTTATGGACGTAATTCAACTGACCGCGCGCGGCTTCGTCCATCGCGGCGCGAAGCTGGGCGACGTAGTCCTGTGAGAACCCACCAATCAGCGAATCCGGCATTGCCAGGCCGCCTGAAAGCTGCGTCATCTGGTTCAGCGTCAGCAAGTGCAGGTACCAAAACAGGAACAGGCTGGCCACTACGCCTGCAATCACAATGAGCTTGGAATTGCTCTGCGCCTTCTCTGGGGTCCGCCGCGTGGTGGGATTGATCACGGGTGGGAGGGTGTGATCCGGGACCACCGCCTTGGCTCCGTGCTTCTTGATGCGCTGCGCTGGTGTCTTGGCCATGTCATTCATTATCCCGCCACATAAGCTGGGACCATGACCACCGGCAGGCACACCGCAACTGAACTCGATCCATCACTTGATGACTACCAATTGGCCAGCGCACTGGTCCGCGAGGCAGGCCAACTGGCGCTGCTCATGCGGATGGGCGGACTGCAGGGCACGCGCAAGACGTCAGTGTCCGACGTCGTCACGGCAGCCGATCATGCAGCCGAGGCGTATGTCCTGGAACAGTTGCAACGCTGCCGCCCCGAAGATGGCATCCTTGGCGAAGAAGGCACCTCTGTTGCCGGTACCAGTGGCCGGACCTGGGTGATCGATCCGGTGGATGGAACATACAACTTCCTGCATGGCTCCACGTACTGGTGCTCGGCCATTGCCGTCAAACGCGACGATTCAGATCCCTCAGATCACCGAGTCAATCCGGTTGCGGATCCGGATGTGCTGCTTGGCGCCATCTACCAGCCGGAACTGGACAAGCTCTGGCTGGGTGGGGACGAGCATCCGGCGAGCCTGAACGGCGAACCTATTTCAGGTTCCGGAGACCTCCCTGTTGGCCAAATCTGTGCAGCTACCTACATCCACCCCACCTGGTTGGCGGACCCCCGCACTGCAATGCCCTGGCATGCCGCAGCTGTCTCCGCCGCATCGCTGCGCATGTTCGGTTCAGGCTCGTGCGACCTCGGCCGCGTGGCTGATGGCGAGCTCGGCTGCTGGTTCCAGCACAGCTGCCCGGAGTGGGACTGGCTCCCTGGCAAGGCGATCGTCCGCGCTGCAGGTGGGGACACCGCCGTCGTGCAGGTCAACGGCCTTAACTGGTTTATTGCCGGAGGCCCGACGGCGGTCGGCGAGTTGAGTGCGGCACTCACCTCTGTTCCCCAGTTTGCGTAGTTTTTGATCGCCGGGACTGTGCTCTCTTTGGGGTGGCCCTTGAGTGTCAGAGGCACCGCCTAGACTGGTAGTCACCATGGATATGTTGTTCGACCCCTACGCAGACGGCCCCTTCAACGCGGGCTCCAAAGCCGCAACCAAGGCTGCCCCGGAGCTTTCGCACGCGGGCGGCCGCGCTTCCCGCGCCCGGTTCGGTGAGGGCAGTGGTGGGTCCAGCAGCGGAACAAACGACACTCCTGCTTCCGGTGGTTGGGGCAACCAAGGGGCTGGAAGGCTTCCTTCCGCCGACGCCCTCCTCCAGGGCTTGAATCCGCAGCAGGAAGAAGCCGTGAAGCACGCCGGCAGCCCGTTGCTGATCGTTGCGGGCGCAGGCTCAGGCAAGACCCGTGTGCTGAGTAACCGGATCGCCTACCTCATTGCCACCAAGCGTGCCCACCACGGCGAAATCCTGGCCATCACGTTTACGAACAAGGCCGCCGCTGAGATGCGCGAACGTATCGAGGCACTGGTAGGTGGCCGGGCCAAGAGCATGTGGATCTCCACGTTCCACTCCTCCTGTGTGCGCATTCTGCGCCGTGAGGCTGCCAACGTGGGCCTGAACTCGAACTTCTCCATCTACGACTCCGCGGATTCCCTGCGCCTGATCACCCTTGTGTCCAAGAACCTGGATCTGGATCCCAAGAAGTTCCCGCCAAAGGCCATCCAGCACAAGATTTCCGCACTCAAGAACGAGCTGATCGACGCCGACTCCTACGTCTCCTCGGCAAACCACCAAGACCCCTTCCAACAAGCCGTGGCAGAAGTCTTCAAGGGCTACACCCAGCGCTTGCGCCAAGCCAATGCCATGGACTTCGATGACCTCATCGCGGAGACCGTCTACATGTTCCGGGCGTTCCCCGCGCTCGCGGAGTCCTACCGGCGCCGGTTCCGGCACGTGCTGGTGGACGAGTACCAGGACACCAACCACGCCCAGTACGCGCTGGTCAGGGAAATCGTTGGCCTTGGCACTGATACCGACGTCGAGCCCAGCGAACTCACGGTGGTCGGAGACTCCGATCAGTCCATCTACGCTTTCCGTGGCGCGGACATCCGCAACATCGTGGAGTTTGAAGCCGATTACCCCAATGCGCGCACCATCAAGCTTGAGCAAAACTACCGTTCCACGCAGAACATCCTCACCGCCGCCAACTCCGTGATTTCCCGGAACCCCAACCGCCAGGAAAAGCGGCTGTGGACGGCAGAGGGCGATGGCGAGAAGATCGTCGGCTACGTAGGAGAAAACGAGCACGACGAAGCCCAGTTCATCGCCAAGGAAATCGACCGGCTTCAGGACGAGGAAGGGCTGCGTCCCGGCGACGTCGCCATTTTCTATCGCACCAACGCCCAGTCACGGTCCATTGAAGACGTGCTGGTGCGGGTGGGCCTGCCGTACAAAGTGGTGGGCGGCACTCGGTTCTACGAGCGCAAGGAAATCAAAGACGCCCTGGCGTACCTGCGCGTCCTGGTAAACCCCGACGACGACGTCAATCTCCGCAGGGTTCTCAACGAACCAAAGCGGGGGATTGGCGACCGTGCCGAGGGTGCAGTCGCTGCCTTGGCTGAACGCGAGCGGACGTCCTTCATGACGGCGGCCCGCCGTGCTGACCAGGCGCCAGGGATGGCAACGCGTTCTGTGAACGCAGTCCTGGGCTTTGTGAAGCTGCTGGATGACCTCGCTGAAGTGGCTTCCGGATCCGGTGCTTCCGCTGCCCTGGAGGCCGTGCTTGAGCAGACCGGATATCTCGAGGGTCTGCGCGCCAGCAACGATCCTCAGGACGAGTCCCGCGTGGAAAACCTCGCCGAATTGGTGGCGGTGGTCCGCGAGTATGAACGCGACAACCCGGACGGTTCACTGGGCGAGTTCCTGGAGCAGGTTTCCCTGGTGGCTGACGCTGATCAAATTCCTGATGCTCCCGGCGGGGATATTGACGCCGCCGTGGCCGAAGCCAAGCGCATGGGCGTTGTCACGCTCATGACATTGCACACCGCCAAGGGCCTGGAGTTCCCGGTGGTCTTCCTGACCGGCATGGAACACGGTATCTTCCCGCATCAGCGCTCGGCCACGGACCCCAAGGAACTGGCCGAAGAACGCCGCCTGGCCTACGTGGGACTTACCCGTGCACGCAAACGGCTCTATGTCACGCGCTCCGAGGTCCGCAGCATGTGGGGCCAAAGCCAGTACAACCCCGCCAGCCAGTTCCTGGAAGAGATACCCTCCGAGCTGGTGGACTGGAAGCGTGAAGGCATGAGCCGGCAAGCGGCAGGTGGTGGTTGGGGAAATGCTCCCATCGGCTCCAACCGCTACGGCGGCTCTTTTTGGGGCGCAGGCACCTCACGCGGGGTTGCCGCCAGCCCAACCGCAGGTTTCGACGCCGACGTCCCGGCCGCCGTCGCACGCAACAGGGTGCAGCCACAAAAGGAAGTCATTTCAGTGGTGGTGGGGGACAAGGTCAACCACACAAGCTTCGGCAACGGGGTTGTGCTGGGGGTCGAAGGCTCGGGTGACAAGACCGTCGCCAAGGTGAAGTTCGACGTCGGTGAGAAGCGCCTGCTGTTGCGGTACGCGCCCCTGACCAAACTGGATGCCTGACCGAGGCTCAACTGCGGGCATGGCCGCCTCCTCGTTGACGTCCCGCCGGGTTTGTTGCCATAAGTTCAGGCCACCCCTAGACTGACGGGGCGTTGCACTGGGGCCGGCGTCGATTGTTTTGCCTTCCTTGCAGCGCCAACAAATGTTGCATTCCTGTGGGGGAGGACGCGCGTGGGCGCAATGGCTGGGCGGCATGGTTATGCCGGTAAATCTCTGAGGTTCTTGCTTGCTGTGCTCCTCGTTGGCGGCTTCGCCGGGGGCCTCGCCCTGCAGGGCGCAGAGCCGGGAACTGCTGCTGATCTGCCCGTTCCTAGTAGTGTCCCCACTGCAAACCCGGCCGCCACGCCCAGCGCCGGCGCGAGTCCCGGCGCCAGTGCGAGTCCCTCGCCCAGTGCCAGTGCCAGTCCCAGCGCCAGCGCGACAAACACGCCCAGCCCGACACCAACTGCGAGCCCTACCGAGACCCAACCACCCGCCGTCGAAAAAGTCGCCGTTGAGGCGGCAGCCCCGCTGTCGGTAAGGCTCAGCGAGGACCGCGCGTTCGTGGGCAAACCGTTTGAGGCTGAGTTGCAGGTTACCGGCGGGACCGGCCCGTATACCGCTACGGCGACGGATATCCCAGCAGGTTTGGTTTTTGACCCGGAGACCCTGAGCTTCAGCGGAACTCCTACTGAGCTGTACAGCCCATCTCTGACGGTCACTGTTTCGGACTCCTCGGATCCCCGGCAAACCCTGACCGAACAGATATACATCGACATCAAAAGCTACTATCCGCCGAGCGTTTACGTATCGGACGGAGAGCTGCTGCCGGGTATGGGCACGTTCGACGACGGTGTGGTGGGGTGGTTCTACCAAGAGTTCCTCGACTATTACGGGTTGGACCGCGCGAACACCTCGATCTCAATAGTTTCCGGGCAACTTCCCCCGGGCTTGGAACTTCGCGAGTCATCGGTTTCCGGAGTGCCAACCACTCCGGGTACCTATGGATTTACTCTCCATATCCAGGACCGTTTCGGCTTCTCGGACAAGACATCCAGCATCATCGTCCATGCCTTGGGAATGCAAACCACCGGTTTCGACGTTCCGCCGGCTGTGTTGGGTGAGTCGTATTCGGCCAAGGTTGCACAAGCTACCGGGGGAGTAGCACCTTATGTCTACGGCTATTCCACGCGGAGGTACTTTGCCGGCGGATTGAGCTCGAGTGATCCCTCTCCAGAGGGCCTGACTGTGGATGCGAACGGTTTCCTCACGGGGATACCCACGCGCGTTGGCTCTTTCCGGATTGCCGTGTGGGTCCGCGACGCGGACCAGCTGACGCAGCGCATTTTCTGGACAACCGTGACTGTACTCGAAACCCGGCCTCCGGTCGTCGAGCAGCCGCCCGCGGAAAGTCCACCGGCGGCAGTGGAGGCTCCAGCAGCTCCCGCACCTCCGGCCGCGGTGACTCCGGCAGGAGCGGTGGCGTCGACGTCGGGCGCTGAACTCGCCGTTTCCGGACTGCAGTCCGGAAGCCTGAAAACCACTCTGGGGGCCGCCGTGGGCCTGCTGGTTGTGGGCGCTGCGCTGATCGTCCTGAACAGCTTCCGTCGGCGACGAAGCAATCCGGTTTGAGGTCACCGGCATAATTGGTGGCATGCGACGGACTGTATTGGGGATTCTTGCCGCCTTGCTGATGGTGTTGGCCACGGGCTGCTCCTTCGCCACCAAGGACCCTGACTATGTCCCGCCGGCGCCGTTGCCTCCGCTGGAACAGCTCAAGCAGGTCCCCGTTACGGAGCAGACCGCCCTGGCTGCAGGCGAGGGCGTCACCGCGTTTGTGACGCCGGACCGCAACATCGTGTGCCACATGACGTCTTCCAAGGGCGGGCACCTCAACGTGCCGTACGAGGCTAACTCGTATTCTGATGCGGCCAACAACAAGTTCGCCGTGGTGCCCGTGGTGCACTGCGAATTGGCGAAGTATGCCAAACCGGAGATCGATGACATCTCCGACGACTGCGCCGGCACAGGCCTGGGCTACCTTGGCGGCACGGTTCTCCTTTCTCCGGATAAGGCCGTCTATGGCTCGTGTCGTTCCGGCGTAACACAAATGGAGTCAGAGTTCGGGCCCAAAGGTAACCGGAGCGGCCCCATTTCCAAGCTGCGCGAGCTGGCCGACGGGCAGAACATCGAGCGCAACGGCCTGCGGTGCTCGGCCTATAACGACGGTGTAGCCTGCGGAAATGTCTCCGGTGGCGTGGCGTTCTTTGTCAGCCGGGAGGGCTACCAGCTAATTTCCGACGGCGGCAAAACGGTCCGCGGGAACCTGAAACCGGCGTCGTGATCGCCGTCGAACAGACGATGAGCGGCCAAAAAACCGCGTCATTCTGCGGGTTTTCTACAGCCGATAGAAGTGTAAGGTTACTCACTTAACAGGTAGTGTGTAGCTGGCGGGACTCCTCAAAGGGCTAAAGTTCCGAGAGGACCTTACGCAATGTGACCGGCTTCAATCCCGGTTGTTTACCGCGTACTTTCCGCAGCTGGCTATCGCGGTCATCGCGGTTCCCGGCTGAACAGAAAACTACTTCGACGTAGAAGGACACTAAACCGTGGACCTGTTTGAATATCAGGCGCGCGATATGTTCGAAGCGCACGGTGTACCCGTGCTCGCCGGCATCGTGGCGCACACTCCTGAAGAAGCAAAGGCAGCTGCCGAGAAGATCGGCGGCGTTACTGTCGTAAAGGCACAGGTTAAGGTTGGTGGCCGCGGCAAGGCTGGCGGCGTCAAGGTTGCCAAGACCGCCGAAGAGGCGCTTGAGCACTCCACCAACATCCTGGGCATGGACATCAAGGGCCACACCGTCAACAAGGTGATGATCGCCCAGGGTGCGGACATCGCCGAGGAATTCTACTTCTCGGTCCTCCTGGACCGCGCAAACCGCAACTACCTGGCCATGTGCTCGGTTGAAGGCGGAATGGAAATTGAGCAGCTGGCTGTTGAGCGTCCCGAGGCCCTGGCCAAGATCGCCATCGACCCCGCTGTGGGCATCGACCAGGCCAAGGCTGACGAGATCGTCGCAGCTGCAGGCTTCGCTGAAGAACTGCGCGGCAAAGTGGCCGACGTCATTCTGAAGCTCTGGGACGTTTTCAAGAAGGAAGACGCAACCCTGGTTGAGGTCAACCCTCTGGTCCGCACCGGCGCGGGCGACATCATTGCCCTCGACGGCAAGGTCACTCTCGACGAAAACGCCGATTTCCGCCACGTGCACCACGCACTGCTCGAGGACAAGGAATCGGCTGACCCGCTTGAGGCCAAGGCAAAGGCTCAGGACCTCAACTACGTCAAGCTGGACGGCGAAGTAGGCATCATCGGCAACGGCGCCGGTCTTGTAATGTCCACCCTGGACGTCGTTGCTTACGCTGGTGAAAACCACGGCAACGTCAAGCCCGCCAACTTCCTGGACATCGGTGGTGGAGCTTCCGCCGAGGTCATGGCCAACGGCCTGGACGTCATCCTGGGCGACTCCCAGGTCAAGAGCGTGTTCGTGAACGTCTTCGGTGGCATCACCGCTTGTGACGCTGTGGCAAAGGGCATCGTGGGTGCACTTGCTGAGCTCGGATCCGCTGCGAACAAGCCGCTGGTCGTTCGCCTCGATGGCAACAACGTCGAGGAAGGCCGCCGCATCCTGACCGAGGCCAACCACCCGCTGGTTACTCTGGCCGCCACCATGGACGAGGGCGCCGACAAGGCCGCCGAGCTCGCCAACGCAGCTAAGTAAAGGGACGAGACAATGTCTATCTACCTCAACAAAGACTCCAAGGTCATCGTTCAGGGCATCACCGGCGGCGAAGGCACCAAGCACACCGCACTGATGCTCAAGGCCGGCACCAACATTGTTGGCGGCGTCAACGCCCGCAAGGCCGGCACCACGGTCCTGCACGGCGACAAGGAAATCACCGTCTTTGGCACCGTCAAGGAAGCCATCGCTGAAACCGGCGCAGACGTCTCCATCGTCTTCGTTCCGCCGGCATTCACCAAGGATGCAGTGGTTGAAGCCATCGAAGCCGGCATTGGCCTCGTTGTAGTCATCACTGAAGGCGTTCCGGTTCAGGACTCCGCCGAATTCTGGGCACTCGCCCAGTCCAAGGTTGACGCCGACGGCAACCAGATCACCCGCATCATCGGGCCGAACTGCCCCGGCATCATCACCCCGGGCGAAGCCCTGGTTGGCATCACCCCGGCAAACATCACGGGCAAGGGCCCCATCGGCCTCGTGTCCAAGTCCGGTACCTTGACCTACCAGATGATGTACGAACTCCGCGACCTCGGCTTCTCCACCGCTATCGGCATTGGTGGCGACCCCATCATTGGCACCACGCACATCGACGCCCTGGCTGCGTTTGAGGCTGACCCGGAGACCAAGGCGATCGTCATGATCGGCGAAATCGGTGGCGATGCTGAAGAGCGCGCTGCTGACTTCATCAAGGCCAACGTCACTAAGCCGGTTGTTGGCTACGTTGCAGGCTTCACCGCTCCTGAGGGCAAGACCATGGGCCACGCCGGCGCCATCGTCTCCGGCTCCGCAGGTACCGCGCAGGCCAAGAAGGAAGCTCTCGAAGCTGCAGGCGTGAAGGTCGGCAAGACGCCGTCCGAAACCGCTAAGCTGCTGCGCGAGGTTTTCGCAACGCTCTAGTACCCAAAGCAACGCGGGGTCACTTATGGCCCATTCCTGAACGTGGAATGGGCTCAAAGTGACCCCGCGTTGCTCTTTAAAGCACGACGGCGGCCCCGCCCTTTCCACACGGAAGGTGCGGGGC
>NZ_JBFRFP010000022.1:0-88285 GCF_052114885.1 Paenarthrobacter sp. 2TAF44
AGGGACATTTCCTGCACCGCAGGCCCCGGAGTTCACGGAGGGGCTAGACGGGGTGGAGTGGACGCCTACAATCCGGAGGACAGCAACCAGAAAACGTCGTAGACAACAGGTGATGACGGGCAGGAGCTCCGCGACGGACCGGCAGCACCYAACAGCCGGCCACGGAGCTTGCGGAGTGGACGCCCCAAGGGGTGCGAGCCCTGCGAGCACGCTTTCCCTGCACCCACCAACCGCCCCAGGCATGAACAGACTCCGGTTTGCCGCACACACCAGGTGAGCGTCGCCGGCCCCGTTGCGGGAACGGCGGTCCGTCGCCGGCAACCACCCACCCAGGCGGCCACCCGCGGCGGACCGCCCGCCCACCCAAGGCGAACGGCCCACCAGCGCTTATGTGCCGCCGTCGGTCCTTGTCGGGTTCGGGTGGGTGTTGAATCGATGGAAGTTGGCGGCGATTTCTTGGGCGGTGTCCGTCATCGGTGTTCCCGGCGTGATGGTCTTCTCTTCGTCGTCGGAGAACTCCACCGGTTCCCCGTCTTCGTCATACTGGTCCGGGCCGTAGTAGAGCTCTGCCGTGGTGAACTGGGATTCCAGGGGGTCGTTCCAGTTATACGATCCGGGTCCAATCAGGAAGGTGTGGCTGCCTTCCCTCCGGAGGAAGAACGTTGCGGTACCTCCGCCGGTCTGTCCGACCTGAAGTTCCAAGCCTTCGGCTTTCATCGCATCTACCAGGTCACGCGCGGGAAACCATTCGATCTCTTCGGCGTGGGGCCGTGCTTCGGGGCATTCAGCCATGGTCCTGTCTCCTTCACATGTTGGGGGTGGCCGGGATGTTGTCCCGGCCACCGGTTGTTCTAGCTGGCGAGTAGTTCGGCCACTTCTTCGGCGTCGGAGACCAGCGCCGCCGTACCGTCTTTCAGGAGCCTGTGGCAGCCTGCGGAATTCGCGCTGTGCACGCTTCCGGGTACTGCCGCAACGTGACGGGCAATGGTTTCGGCGTGGTGCGCGGTGTTCAGCGCACCGGAGCGCCACCGGGCTTCGACAACACAGGTCACTCCGGCGAGAGCGGCAATGATCCGGTTACGGTCGAGGAAACGTGCCCGGGTGGGCGCGGTTCCGATGGGCTGTTCGGAGACGATCAGGCCGTTGGCTTTGATCGCGGCCGCGATGTCCGTATTACCTGACGGGTAAACCCGGTCAAGGCCACCAGCTGCGACGGCGATCGTCGCCGGGCCGTTGCCGGTACTGCCAGCAAGAGCGCCACGGTGGGCGTGGGCGTCGATGCCGTAGGCAAGACCGGAGATGACGCAGATGCCACGCCGGGCGAGTCCGTGGGCCATTTCCCCGGCCACGGCAGCGCCGTAGCTGGTGGAATCACGGGATCCGGTCACCACGGCCGCGCGGTGCGGGGCAGGGATTCCCTGGGCGATGTTCCCGACGTACCAGAGCCCATAGGGCGGGTTGGGCAGGTCGTTCAGCCCCTCGGGCCAGTGCTCGTCCCCGGGGACCAGGAACCCGCCTCCAAGGTCTTCGATGGCCTCCAGCTCAGCTTCGATCTTGTCGGTGTCGAGGTCGCGGGGTGCCGGTGCCCAACGGTCCAGCCCTTTTGAGAGTTGGTCAGCTGTGACTTCCCAGAGCGGGAACACGGGCAGCGCGCCAAGGGCCATGCGGTAGGCGGCGTGTGCGCCGTGACGGGCTACAAGCTGACGGGCTGCGTCATCGTCCGGGGTGAACATGCGGGTCAGGGCCGCGCGTGCAATACGGTTTTCGTCGTTCATGGTGTTGCTCCTTCTTGTCCGAGAAGTTGGGTGAGCGGGGCGACCAATGGTGACCGGCCAGCTTCCCCTCTCCCCGGTGTTTTTTGTTGCTGGCACGTAGTGCTCTACGGGGCCGACGGAGGCGTCTGCTCCCGCCAGGGCAAGGTGCTGGAAATCTTCGAAAGGAAATAAGCGAAGCGCCGTCGAAGAATTCCAGTGCCGCAGGGCCCCTGAGGAACGAAGGGGTCAGCAGCTGGAGCCGGAGCGGAACCGTATGATCCGCAGGACAGCCACAAAAAAGGTCGTAGACACAAAGGGCCAGGGTGTCCGGAGCTCTGCGACGGCGCGCCCTGGACCCAAGCGCCGGCCACGGAGCTTGCGGAGTGGGCGCCCAAAGGGGTGCGAGCCCTGCGAGCATGCTTTCGGCTCCTGAGTAGGGTGGGGGCATGACTGATCCGGCACCGCGGCCCGGAACCGGCCGGGCTCATCGCGGTCTTAGGTGGTTCCGCTTCTTGGCGGTGCTGTTCTCCGTTGCCGCCGCTGCTTCGCTCGTGCTGGTGGCCATTGATGTGTTCATTGGACGGCCTGCCGCCGGGGATCTGTTTATCGCCGGGCTAAACGCCCTGGCTGCTGTGGTGCTGTGGCGCGTGGTGGTCAAGCAAGTGGGCGCATGACGAAGGGCCGGCCTTGTGGCCGGCCCTTCTGGTTTCCTCGGACAAGGAAATCTGTGGTGCAGCGTCGTTGCTGCAGTGGTGTTAGAGCTCGCGGTGTTCCTGGGTGTGCGTGAAATCGACCGGCCCCAGGGATTCGCCGGCGGTGAGTAGCTGCAGTTCGATGACGTCTTCGAGGACGCTCGCGTCCGGGGTTGGTTTGTCGTCTTCGGTCAGGATGTATTCGGTTCCCATGCTGGATCTCCTGGGTGCAGTGTTCTCGTTGGAGTTCACTGTAGCCGTGGATCCTTCGCGTTGACTGGGTTTGCCGGCTGCGCCCGCGCAGCGTCGTGGCGGCCGGGGGAGCGCCAGCGGAGGAGGCCGCCCCGCTACTTGAACGGCCGGGCGGGACCTTTGTTGATCCTGCCCGGCCGTCCCGGTTAGCTGATGGGGCGCCTGTAGGCGGTTTCCCTGTTCTTGGTCACCTCCGCGATGTGGTCGGTGACGATCAGCTCGCGCAGCAACACGGCCAGCCGGTAGTCGGGGATATCCTCAGCTGCCAGCTTCAGGTAGCGGTCGGCGTGTGTTCCGGAGCCTTTGAGCCATTGCAGCCAGCCCATGAGTGTCAGCATGGGAGCGCGCTGGCCTTCGGGGACGACTTTCATCAGTTCGAATGCGACGACTTCGGCGTGGTCCACGCGCTTCCAGTCGGGGCGGCCGTCAAACTTGCCCCGCAGCAGGTCAAGGATGCTGCCGTTGTTCGTGGTGATCGTTTCGGCCATGAGCACGTCACGGAGGTGCGGGACTTGGAACCATGCCGCCAGTTTCCGGGCGGTCTCGGTCTCCGGTGTACCGGGTGCCTCCAGCGCAGTGTCCCATTCCTGTCGTGCCTGCTCGACGGCTTCTTCCGTGAGGACGGGCACCTGTACCGGCTCAACCCATTTGCCCAGTAATGCCGGGTTGTAGACGTCCACGGTTGCGGCGCTTCCCATGAAAGTCAGGGTGGCGTTGGCGTTGCTGTCGGTGATCTGTGACAGCGGGTACCGCTCGGTGGTGCCATAGGCGGCCCAGCAGGTGCTGGTGACGAGGTAGACCTTGCGGACCGGCATCCGCGCGGTGGCCAGTTCGTTGCCCAGGGCGGCGACGTGGGCGGCGTAGGGGAACCGGTCATCGTCGCCGGTTTCGTCGGTGTAGACGATGAGGTAAGAGGCCGTGGCGTTCTCGTCTTGCGCGGCGAGGCTTGTCACCGTTTGGGCGAAGCCCAGCGGGGCCGCGTCCATGGGTGCGTCCACGCGCAGCGTGGCGCCAAGGGCTCCGGCGGTGGCGGTGAGCACGACGAAGGAGTCAGTGGGGGTGCCTCCGAGCAGGTGCGGGATGTAGGCCAGCAGGTCAGCGGGGCCGGTCAGGGTGAGTTTTTCAATCATGGTGTTCGTCCTTCTTGTCCGAGAAGTTGGTAAGTGCTGGGTGGTGGCCGGGAACGTTTGGTTCCCGGCCACCGTTGGTGGCTAGGCCGCTGGCTGGATCAGGTGCGTATCGAAGAGTGCTTCGGCCCGGCGGATCAGGTAGTCCGGCACGTCGGTGTCGTGGTTCAGTCCTGCCCTGCCCAGGAACACGGCGTTCCCGGTCACCGGCAGGTCAAGGCAGGTGTCGTGGAGCAGCTGCACCGCGCGGACGTTTGAGGCTCCGGTGGTTTGCGTTTCCGCGTTCAGGTAGACCTGCCAGTCGCCTCGGGCAATGCATTCCAGTCCGCCGCCAACGATGATCTGCAGGCTTGCGTGTCGTGCGTCAAGGCTGTGGACGGTGACGCTTTCGCTCAGGCGTGCCGGTACATACAGCGCTATCAGGTGGTTAAGCATGGTGTTGGTCCTTCTTGTCCGAGAAGTTGGGTGGGTGGGGCGACCAATGGTGACCGGCCAGCTTCCCCTCTCCCCCCGTTGTTTTTTGGTTGCTGGCAAGCTTGCTTGCTTGGCGGCCAGCGGAGCCCCGTCTACCCGCAGGGCAAGCCCCAGGCATGAACAGACTCCGGTTTGCCGCACACACCAGGTGCCCGTCGCCGTCTCGTTGCGGGAACGGCGGTCCGTCGCCGGCAACCACCCACCCAGGCGGCCACCCGCGGCGGACCGCCCGCCGACACAAGGCGAACGGCCCACCAGCTCCTGCTAGAGGAACGTGGGGCGGTGTTCTGCGGCGAACAGGATGGCTATGGCTTCGTTGTGCCAGTCCAGTGCCGCGTACTGCCGGGTGGTGTTCAGTTCCGCGGGGTTCACGCGGGCCCCGGTGGTGACGGCCTCGGCCATGCCCCGGATGTGCGCGGCGAGGTCTTCGGCGGAGTCGGTGCTGTAGGCCACCGGGGATTTCTCGACGATCGCGGCGGGGGTTTCGAGGAATACCACGGCTTGGGCCGGGTCTGGGCGATGCTGCGGGTTTCGGTCATTGTCCTTGGTCCTTTGCGGGTGGGATCGGGGCCTTGCCGGGCGGTGGGGGTTCCGCCCGGCAAGGAGTCGAGGTCTGTTAGGCGGCGGCTGTCTGGAACACGGGCGGAATCCGGTAGCGGCTGGGAAGCTCTGCGGCGGCTTCGGGCAGGTCTGCCGGGCCGTGGGCTTGTCCGTTCTTCCAGTGGAAGAACGCCTGTTCACTGATCGCGTCCCAGTACCGGGCCTTGGTCCGGTAGAACGTCGTTTTCACGTCGCCCTCGCAGTAGGTGGCCATGCCGAACAGGTTGCCGATTTCATCCGCTGTGCGGATCCCGGCGACCATGACATAGGGCCACTGGCCCAAGTCCCAGCCCTCGGACCCCCAACCGGGAATCACTGCCCAGCCGTGCTCTGAGATGAGCCCCATCCAGTCGTAGCCGTCGTTCATGTGGTAGTCGCCCAGCACGGTGACGCCGTCGATGGTTTCGCCGGTGTCCTCGGTGGTAACCGTCGTGATGGTGATTGCGCTCACGTGGTGTTGCTCCTTCTTGTCCGAGAAGTTGGGTGGGTGGGGCGGCGCAGGTGACCGGCCAGCTCCCCTGTCCCCCGTTGGTTTTTTGCTGCTGGCGAAGCTTGGGGAGCTGTGGCCGACGGAGGCCTGTCTACCCGCAGGGCAAGGGGCAGGAAATTCCCGGAGGAAATAAGCGACGAAGGAGCGCCGTAGGGACATTTCCTGCACCGCTGGCCCCGGAGCCTGCGGAGGGGCTAGACGGGGTGGAGCGGACACGTACAATCCGAAGGACAGCAGCCAAAAACGTCGTAGACACATAAGGTCCAGGGTGTCCGGAGCTCGGCGACGGCGCGCCATGGACCCACCAGCCGGCCATGGAGCGAAGCGGAATGGGCGCCCCAAGGGGTGCGAGCCCTGCGAGCATGCTTATTCCCTGAGTGTTGTCAGAGTGGGTTGGTACGGTGGGCCTGTCCCGCCTGGTTTCCCCCAATCCCAGGCGGGACACTTATGTCAGAAGGAGAAGTGGGCAGTGGGACTGAGAAACTTTCTGAACAGGCGCCCCAAGACGGCGGCCTCTTCCGACCTGGAGGAGGCGTGGGTTGAGCTGCGGCAGACCGTCGACGAGTCCAAGCTGACGTCGTTCCGTGCCTGCAGCCGCAACGGACGCTCTTGGGCGGACGACCCGGCGGCGGTGCGGGCGATCGCTGCTGCGATCGGGCGCATCATGAACGACACGGCTGAGGGTCCAAAGGACAGCCCCGGCCCGGATCCAGCTAGCTGCCGTCTCCCCCGGTGCTTTGGAGTTGGCGCGGTACGCCATGATCGACGTTCCCAGTGCTGTGAGTGAGAGAACGAAGTTCACGATGGTCAGTGGTTCCATGAGTTTCCTTATCGGTGAGTAGGACTTAGTCTGAGAAGGAGCCGGTGGCCGCAACCAAAGCGGTCACGACCACCGGGTTTCGTAGCTACACCTACTTCCTTGCTTTACGCTTCCGCTTCCGAGTTCCAGCTCGGGAGCGTTTGCTTGTTAAGCGCGCGTTCCGCAGGGAGAGCAGAGCGATGACAGCTGTCATCAAGCTCACGACCGAAGTCGCGAGCTTGATCGCTTCGTCGATGCTCATGTAGCCACCTCCTTCCTGCCCCGCCGTGCGAGGCCCCCACCGGTCCAGCCGGTCGAGGGTGGGCCGTCAACCCCGAAGAGTGACCGGGGAATCCCGCGAAGTAGGGGAGCGCAGCGACCGCGTTGGATTGTCCGGTTGCGTGGGTTGACGGGTCGGGCCCCCGGACGGCTACGATCAGTGGCCTTGTACGGAGAACAACCCAGCCACATGTAAAGGCAAGGAAATGCTTTTACAGGCCGAAGCGCAGCGAAGGTCCGTTTTGGTCTTGGTCCTTTAGGCTGTGCGCATGGACGAGTCCATTCCGCGGGCACTGCAACCACCGGTTGCTGTTGCCCTGGCCAAACTCGTCAAGACATTCCCAGGCCCGGGGGCGCTGCCTGGCCCGACCTATGCCGAGCCCAAGTGGGACGGATTTCGCGCGATCATTTTGAGCGATTCCGACGGGGTGACCCTGTGGAGTCGCCAGGGCAAAGACCTTTCCCGCATATTTCCTGAGCTATGCGCAGCCGTAAGGGCTCAGGTCCCGCCCGGTGTAGTCCTCGATGGTGAGACAGTCATATGGAACGGCGACCGGCTGGACTTCGAGGCGTTGCAACGCCGCATGGTCAGCTCCAGGGCAGCTCTGCCGGCACTGATCCATAAACTGCCCGCCGCGTTCGCGGCCTTTGACGTGCTGGCCGTTGCCGGGCAGGACGTCCGGGGCGTCCCGTTCATGGGTCGCCGGCAGCTTCTCGAAGAACTGGCCCGCGACTGGGCCGCTCCGTTGAACCTCTCCCCCACCACCACGGACATGGAAGTGGCAAAGACCTGGTTGAAGGACCTGCCGGCTACAGGGGTGGAAGGACTGGTCCTGAATTCCCTGTTGAATTAGCGTGTTGATGCGGTTCAAGAGGGGTGTGAATGGTGCGAGGATGGCGTATTTTCTGGGTGCCGGCGGGGCGGTCTGTCGAGTCGAAGCGATTGCCGGTCTTGGGCGGTTGGGATGGCCTGGCGGAGGACGAGGAGCGGGCGGGTGTGCGTCCTGGGACGCCGATCCTGCTGTCGCCGGACTGCCAGATCGATGGACGGTTGGCCCGTTTCCTGGTCCGTTCGTCCTTCGCCCGGCTGGAGCAGGAGACGAAGCGGAACTATGCGACGGACTATTGCGTCTTCTTCGACTTCCTGTGGCGTCGAGACAAGAACTGGGATGAGGCAGGCCCCGATGACCTGTGGGATTTCGAGGACTGGCGCACGAGGTCGCTGAGCAACCCGCGGCGGGTCGGCGGTGCCCGTTGGAATCGGGGCCTCGCGGCTTTGGGCCGCCTGTACTCGTGGGCGGTCAAGCAGGGATACGTGTCCGCGAGCCCGATTGAAACGCGGGAGGCGATCGGGCGGCACGGGCAGGCGGTGGAGGTGCCTGCCGCCCGGGCGAAGGATGCGAGGTCCAGTGATGTGCGGTGGCTGACGCCCAGGATGTTCCGGCGTTGGGTGGATGTGGGCTTGCGCGGGTACTCCGCGCATGGTGTCCCGGCCGCGGCATGGGGCGGGCGGATGGAGGACCGGAATTCGGCTTTCGCCAATCTGCTGTTCTCATCGGGTCTGCGGCTGACCGAGGCCGCTTCGCTTCTCAGTCTCGAGGTCCCGCAGTCCGAGGTAGGACACCGACGGTACTATTCGGGCCGGCTGGCCCCGGTGGTGACGAAGTCAAAGCGTGCCCGCACGTTCTATATGGCAGCACCGGTGGTGGGTGAGATCGAGGCATACTGCGATGCGGGCCGGTCGAGGGTGATCCGCCGTGCCCAGCGGCAGGGCAGGTATGACGTGCTGCCGCGGATGCGTCTGGTGACGTCGGTCTCCGGGCACCGGATGAAAGTCCTTCACTGGCGCGATCGCGACGGAATGCTCGGTGAGACGGCCCTGGCCCGGGCAAGCGTCGAGGAACGGGCGATTCTTTTCACTGAAGGCCCCGAGGGTCCGGAACCGCTGTGGCTGTGGCTCAACGAGTCCGGTCTGCCGTTTCGGCCGGCATCCTGGGAGGGCGTGTTCCGGACGGCCACGGAACGGTCCGCGAAGACCCTGTCGGGAGAAAAGGGTGATGCTCCGTTCTGCACCCCGCACATGTGCCGGCATTCCTTCGCGCTCTACATGCTGGTCGCGCTCCACCACGCGATGGATGTCCGGCTCGGCCTGACACCGAAGGAGCGCCGGGACTTCCGTCTCCTCTACGGGGATCCGTGGCGGATGGTCCAGGACCTTCTCGGCCACGCGGACGTCGAAACTACACGCAGGATCTATCTGGCCCCGGTCTCCGACCTCCAGCTCCACTCGCTGATCTCCTCGCCTGCGCCTGGTTCGGGGGCCCCGGAGGGCGGGGCGGCCGACGATGTCTCCTGGATTCTCGCCCGGCTCGCAGCCGAAACGGGCACGATCCAGGACCTGATTGACGACGAGGCTGTCCTGTGAGCGGCCAAGGGCAGCGTGCTGCCCTGCCGCCGGAGCCCCACCACCGGCCGGTTCCGCGGCCCCATGATGGGCTGAAGGTCGAGCACCGCGACAGGAAGGGACGGGTGGGCACGTTCAACTTCGACGAAATCCCGGTGGGCCCGGAGCTGCAGCGCGCCTTTGCCCGGTGGTTCGCCGAGAAGTGTGCTCCGGGCGGCGGGTGGGACTCGCTCCCGTCAAGCAAGGCCATGTGGTTCCGCCTTACCGCATTCGGGCGCTTTTGCGCCGAACAGGACAATCCGCCCCAGCGCCTGGTCGACATCACACCGGCGTTGTGGAACAGGTGGCGGATGCGCCGACCGGAAGGCATCTACGGCTACTCACAGGTGATCGCGCTGGGTGGCTTCCTCAGGAGACACGACGAGCTGAGCGAGCCTACGAGGTCCGCGATGGCCAAGCGGCTTCCCTTGGTCACGTCCACGGGACGGGCGTTGGCCCCGGACGAATTCGAGGAAGTTCGCGCTGCAGCCCGGAAGATGTTCCGCTCCGCCCACCTGAGGATCCGGGCCAACACAGAACATCTACGGCGATGGCGTGAGGGATCCTTCGAGCAGCAAAGCCCGGACTGGATCATCGGAGAGGCCCTGGACTCGCTCGCCCGCACCGGACATGTCCCCTACAGGCTTCGCGAAAGCGGGACCAAACGTACTATTCACCGTTACGTCGCAGTCCTCGGCGGAGAGGCCCCGCAGTACACGTGGATGCGGCTATTTCTGAGCCGGTCCGAAGCCTATGCGCTGGCCGTATTGCTCGTGATGGAGTTCGGACTCAACGCGACCGTGGTGTCGGAAATGCGCACGCCGCGGGCCTTGCAGCACGGCGGATCCGGTGGCTTCCCCATCTACCGGTTGGAGCTGGAGAAACGGCGGCGGGGAGCCGGCCGCCACTTCGAGACCCGGAATGTCCCGGACACCGGCGCCGACACACCAGGGCGGCTGATCTCGAAGGCTCTGGAGGCGACTTCCCACGCGCGGGCCTTTGTCACCGCCGCCGACAGCGCCCTGGACTTCCTGCTCATCTGGCGGAACTCCCTGCCGGGGCCCAGGAACGCGTCCCCCGTGACGCCATTCGGGATCGGCCTGACGAAGAACGCGGCCGACTCCTGGCTCCGGGAAACCGGCCTAACCGGCGCTCCCCTGCAAAGACTGCGGAAGACGGTCAATGTGCTGCACCGCAGGGAGCCCGGCCAGAACAGCCAAGACACCCACGACGCGGTCTATGTCCTCCCCGAACCCCAAGTGCAGCAGGCATCCGTCCCGGTCGTCGCAGAGGGCGCCGAGAGCGCCCTCGCCCACGCCAGACACACCGTCCTGCGCGCACAGCTTGCCGACACGGCCGGCCCGGATTCCCAGGAGACCCCCACTGCCGCCTGCTGCGACTACAAGAACAGTCCATTCAGCCCCCAGGGAACGGGATGCCGGGCCTCGTTCCTGATGTGCACGGCGTGCCCGAACGCGCGGATACACCCGAAGCACCATCCACGCCTGGCATACCTGCACCGCTCGTTGGCCAGCCTGCGTTCGGTCCTGGGCGACGAGATATGGGCAGCGGACTGGGGCAACTCGTTTACGCGTCTGGAGGACCTCAAGCGCAGGGTCGGTGACCCGGTCTGGGCGACCGCCCTGGCCAGCGTGACCTCCACCGACAGAGCAACCATTGGCAGCCTTCTGGAAGGACAGTACGACCTGTGACCCTCGAAATCGAAGAGACCGCTTCTCGCCCGGCACCGCATGCCCACGCCATCTTGCCCGGTCTGGTCGCCGAGGGCTTCACCGGCTCGGTCCCCCGATATGGGGACCCGTCCTGGAGCCTGGACGCACTGGCGCACGGCCCCGGTGTATCGCGCGCGACGATCCACTGGGAGACTGTGCCCGCGGCATTCCGGGAGGAACTGCGGCACCTGACTTGGCTGCTGATCAACACTTCGCTGCCCGCCAGCTTCCTGATCGGCAGACACCCTCGGTGGCGGACCACCGTATCGCCCCGACACGTATATCCCACCGTGGCGATATGGAGGGCATTCTGCCAATGGCTGGAAGAAAGGGGAAACTCATCCCTCCGAGACTGCACTCCGGCAGACCTGCAGGCCTACGCCCTCCACCTCGTAACGGACCGGGCAATGACGCGCAACCCTGCCCAGAAAGTCCTCGCGGCCCTGACACGGCTCTGGGCCCTGGACGCCTCGAACCCTTTCCCGGTCGGCCTGTGCGAACCGCCGTGGCTGATCGAGGGCGCCGATGATTTCCTTCCGGCCGGGTCTTCCACGGGCGAGAACTCGACAGAGCCAATCACTCCGGAAACCTTGGGGCCACTGCTGATCTGGGCCGTGCGCGTGGTCGAGGACTTCGCCGATGACATCCTCACTGCCGTCCAACGGAAAGAAGAGATACTCGCCCGAAGCAAGCAGAACCGCGCCACTCCGGAAGGCCAAGCTGCGCTCGAGGATTACCTGGGACGTTTCATGGCCGCTGGCGCATCGCCACCGAGTATGGCAGCCGGGAACAAGAGCGGTCTCGCTGCCACGTACATCGCACACATGACGGGGGCGGCGGTCCATCAGGTCCACCATCAGGTAATTGCAAGCCCCTGGCGGGAACGGCTCCTGTCCGCCGATGGTCCCGCTCCCGTTCTCACCGAACTTTCCGGCACGATCGACGGCCGCCCCTGGAAGGAATTCATCGACTACTCCGAAGCGGGCACTCTCAAGACCCACCTGACGACCGCGGCCTACATCGTGGTGTCATACCTGACAGGAATGAGGCCCCGTGAAATCCAGGGACTCGAAAGGGGCTGCTGCCCGGAGCCGGAATCAGGGCGCTACCTGATCCACGGCCGCGTTTACAAGACGGCCGTCAACGACGACGGGAACCACGTACCGCAGGGAATCATCCGCGACGTTCCATGGGTGGCCATCGAACCGGTGGTCCGGGCCATCCGCACAGTCGAGAGGATCAACCCCGACGGGTATCTGTTCGGCGGCCTGCCGCCGGACACCATGAATCTGCGCGTCGAGAAGTTCATCGCATGGGCTTCGAACCTGGCCAAGACCTTGGACCGGCCTCACGAGGTGATCCCTGAGGACAAGTACGGCTCGATCGGGGTCTCGCGGTTCCGTCGGACTCTGGCATGGCACATCGCCAGGCGCCCCGGCGGGCTCGTCGCCCTCGCCGTTCAATATGGCCACATGCGCACCGCCATGAGCGCCGGCTATGCGTCCCGGAGCCGGAACGGAATGCACGACCTGCTCGACCTGGAAACGGCTCTCGCCGCAGCCGACACCCTCGCGTCGCTAAACGACGACCTGGCGAACGGCTCAGGCATCTCAGGCCCAGCGGCACGCAGAGCCATCAACGCCGCCCGGCACGCCCCCGAATTCGCGGGCACCATCGTCAACGCGAGACAGGCCCGTGCGCTTCTTGAGAACCCATCGCTGACCGTCTACGAGAACCCGTCCGCGATGCTCATGTGCGTCTACAAACCGGACCGCGCTCTCTGCAACCGCATGCCCGAACGCGAAGCACCGAGCCTCGACCGCTGTGTCCCCTCCTGCGGGAACATCGCGCGAACCGATGATCACGCACACCTGATGCGACAAGAGGCGGAATCCCTGGAGAAGCAAGCCCCGAAGTCCCCCGAGCCTCTCGGGCACCGGCTGGAAGCCCGGGCCCAGCGGCTCCGTCAAGAAGCCGATCAGCACGACCATTCCCGCATCGTTCTCGAGGAGACCAGATGAGCCCCGACCACGACGAACGCGCCCGCATCCAGAAAGCCATGGAACGAATCCTTGACGGAACCCCGGAACACTCCAACGGGGCACTGACCATAGTGGCCCTCGCCACAGAAGCGGGAGTGCCCCGCAACGCACTCACACAGAGGCACCTCGACCTCAAGAATCACTTCTACGAGAAGGTAAAGGCACTCGGCGGGACACCAGACAGCGAGAGACGCCTCCGGCAGGAGACAGCCAGACTGAAACGATTGCGGGAAGTCGACAGAAAAGTGATCCAACAGCTGACAGCGGACAACGAAGCGCTCGTCGGGGCCCTCCACCTCGCACAGCTCAAAAATGAAGAGCTCCGACAGCGATTAGCTGAGTCCGGAAGCAAAGTCCAGGCCATCGGCAGGAGGTGACGCGATCCTGCCCTACTTCAACACACTGATCGGCCATTGATTCCTTTGACATCTCGGCCTTCCAACGTTGGCTGGAATGTTCTTGATATCGTCTGCGGGGCAATTAGTGGTTCCCGAACTCAGCCCGCGGCTGTGGTCGCGGGCTACTGGTCGGGGACCAGCTGCGCATCGTGGGCCGCTCAACTGTCCTGTCCGCGAAGGTGAGTCGGGAGCTGGGCATGCCGTCCGGGCATTCCAGTTCTTCGGGTTCCGTATCTCATGCGGTTCGGTCGGGTTCTTGCGCGAGGTCTGCCGCGCCTACGGCTCCTGCGAGGGGGCCGAGAGTGGCTGCCCTGATGATCGGGCGGAAGCGTGGCGGGGTGGTTTCGAGGGACTGCTGGGCCTCCTGGACGATGGCGAGGAAACGGCGGTCGGTGCCGAGCCCTCCACCGAGGATCACCTGGGCGGGGTTGAGCGCGGCCGTGACGAGGGAGATGCCTCGGACGAGGTGGCCGGCTATCCCAGCGACAAGGTACCGGGCCGCGGGGTCGGTGGCGGCCGCGGCGAGGAGGTCGCGCCCGGCAGTGGCGGTGTCCCAGCCTACGGCGATTCCAGCCCGGTGGAGGGCGCTGCCGCTGGCGTAGCGCTCCCAACAGCCACGTGAGCCACAGGTGCAGGCCTCTCCTGAGGGTTCGAGGGGCATGTGCCCGATCTCGCCGGCGGCACCAGTGGCCCCTCGAAGGAGGCGCCCGTTGAGGACGAATCCGCCGCCGAGCCCGGTGCCGACGGTGATCATCGCGAAAGAATCGCCTCTGGAATGGCCGCCGAAACGGTACTCGGCCCACGCTGCGGCATTGGCGTCGTTGTCCACCCGGACCAATGTGCGCGGGGGAAGGTGTGGGGCGATCCGCCGGGCGATATCCAGGTCCGTCCAGCCGATGTTCGGGGCCGCGCTGATCACCCCGGTGGATGGGTCGACGTCTCCGGGGACGGCGAGGCCGATGCCAGAGAGCGCCTGCTGCCCGGTGTGGGCAGTGACGAGGTCGGCGATCTGGTCTATCACGGCGGGCCCGCTGCCGGCGGTCGGCACCGTGGCTGTGTGCAGGACCGTGCCGTCGTGATGGAGGAGGGCTGTGGCGATCTTCGTGCCGCCGATGTCGAGACCGAGAGAGTAGGTCATGGTAGTTCCTCAGCGTTGGTCGGCTTCGAGCGTCACGCCGTAGGGCATGGCATGACTGAGGTCGACGGTGATGGTGTGGTGTCGGCGGGTGCCACGGGCGCCTCCCGACGGAGCCGAGGCTGCGTTCCCAATGTCTTGATGGCACGGTCGACCTGAGCCTGCGGTGCTGCCTGCCAGGTCAGCGACTCCCATCCGGCGGGAGGATGCCTTGTTCATCGGATCAGGTAGGTCCTCCTCAGGATCGGAAGCAGCCCCTGCCGGGCATGCTGGTGAGGATGACTGTTACAAAGGAATCCTCGTATCGGCATGCGAGAACGCCGCGAGAAGGTTCTGGATGTGGTGTCGGGCCAGGGCCAGGGCCAGGCTCGATTTGAACTCCCGGTCTCCGCTGAATAGTTCCCGTTCCTGAACCGCAGATGGAATGTCGAGAGCGTCACGAATTGCTCAAGCTCATACGCGATCCATGGGACGCATCTCCAGGCGGGCGTTTCTGGCGACTTCTCCCGGCCAGCGGTCCCTGGGCTTCTGACCGGGGAACGACTATCGGGATTTCAGCGGTCGGAAAGACGCTCGGGAACACCGATGGCTGCGGCACGGCTATCGCATCGAGCGGCACTGTCACTCCGGCCGGGGTGACCACGACGCTCTGGTCACGCACGCTAACGTCCAGCGGACCGCCGTCGAACCCTGTTCCCGCAACGAGCGAGAGGCTGACGACGCCGGGGGCGAGGTCCACGGCAAGGAGCCGGCCGCGGATCCTGAGCCGGAAGGACAGGCTGTCCCAGCCGTCAGGAAGGCGCGGATCGAAGTGCAGCAGCTCGCCTTGATCACGCATGCCGGCGAAGCCTGAAACGAGCGAACTCCAAATCCCCCCGGTGGAGGCGATGTGCACCCCGTCCATGGTGTTGTTGTGGGTGTTGTCCAGGTCGATGAACAGTGCCTCGGTGAAGTGCTTGAGCGCGACGTCGGAGTAGCCCACCTCGGCCGCTATGATGCCCTGCACGCAGGCGGACAGGGTGGAGTCGCCCGTGGTGATGGGATCGTAGAAGTCGAAGGCGCGCTGCTTTTCCTTGGCGGTGAAGTCCTGCCACTGCAGGAACATCGCCAGCACGGTGTCGGCCTGCTTGAGGACTTGGTGCCGGTAGATCACCAGCGGGTGGAAGTTGAGCAGCAGCGGGTACTTGGATCGCGGCGTGGACCAGTCCCACGGCTCCAGGGTCATGAAGTCGTTGTCCTGGCTGTAGATCTCCATGTCCGGATCGTAGGGAAGGGACATGCGTTCGGCGGCCTGTTGCCACACCATCCGCTCGGTTTCCGGGACATCCGGATGTTCCAAGGCCGCGGCGGTACGCAGGTTAAAGCGGGCCATGACGTTGGTGTAGAGGTTGTCGTTGACCACGGCAGTGTATTCATCCGGGCCGGTGACACCGTGGATGTGGAACAGGCCGTCCTTGCCGAAGAAGCCCAGCGAGGCCCACATGCGGGCGGTCTCAATCAGCAGGTCGGCGCCCAGCTCCGCACGGAAGCTGGCATCACCGCTGGCCCACTCGTAACGCCAGGCAGCGAATGCGATGGCCGCGGCGATGTGGAATTGCGCGGTACCGGCGGCGTAGTAGGCGCTGGCCTCGAGGCCGTTGATGGTCCGCCACGGGAACAGGGCGCCATCCACGCTGAGCTCCTTGGCGCGGACGCGCGCGTCCGGCAGCATGGCGTGCCGGGATTCCAGCACCTTTCGCGCCCCGGCGGGGTTCGTGTAGGTCAGGTACGGGAGGAGGTAGATTTCCTGGTCCCAGAAATAGTGGCCCTCGTAGCCGGATCCGCTTACTCCCTTCGCCGGGATTCCTGCGATGCCGGCCCGAGAGGTGGCCTGGGCCAGCTGGAACAGGCTCCACCGGACCGCTTGCTGCAGCTCGGGCTGTCCGCCGATGACGATGTCCGCGGTCGCCCAATACTGGCTGTAGTGCGCCGCGCTTTGCGCGAAGATCTCGGGGACGGGAACGACGGCGGCTTCTGCCGAGGCGGCGGTATCCTTGTCGGCGGCTTCGGCCGCATCCGCAGATATCCGGGCGGGGAGTCCGCTGGCGTCGGGAATGGCGGCATCACCCACGACGTATGACACGGACTTTTCGAGCCGGAAGGACTCGCCTTCGTTCACCGGTAGTACGTAGCGGACCGTGGACTCGTCATCGGAAACGACCGTCTCGAAAGGCTGGTGGTCGGAGGAAATCCAGTGGTCCACGGCCATGCCGATCCGCTGCTTGGACGCAGCGGTTTCCCAGACCAGGCGCAGCGAACCATCGGCACCGTGCAGGTTCACCTGAAGCAGGACCCGGCCGGCGTGCCGGCCCGAGCGCCTCGGGTCGTGCGCTGAGTGGTCCTCCACAGGCTGGTCCTGCCGGTTGATCACGGCAGAGGTGATGTCGGCAGAAATCGCCCGGTCCGCGGTCAGGGTCAGCTCAATCCCGAGGGCTCCGCGATCCTCAAAGCCGACGGCACGGCGTTCCACCGTAGTGACGGTCGCCCCGGAACGGCAGGCCCATGTGACTGCGCATTCGTACGCGCCCGTGGCGAAGTCCACGCTGCGACGATAGTCCAGCACTGTCGACTCGGCCAGGGCCAGCTGCTCGCCGTCGATGCTCAAGGTGAAGTTGTTAGCGTCCGGGATGTACACGATCCGCTGCCCAGTGCGGGCGAAGCCGTACGCGTTCTCGGCGTGTTTGATGTCCCAGATCTCATGGAAGCCGTTGATGAAGGTTCCCGCCAGTTCGGCGTCGGCTGGCGCCGAGTGAGCACCGCGGATGCCCAGGTGGCCGTTCCCCACGGTGAACAGTGTCTCCAGCGTTCCCGCATCACCGGGTACGTGGACATTTTCGACGAGCTTCCACGGGTCGCAGGAGAAGCGCAGCCGGTCGGAGCTGATTAGTGCCATGAAGGTGTCTTTCTCGAAAGAACGGAGGTCAGAGATGTCAGTTAGAAAAGTTCGTTAAGGTCGTCGACGACGAGCGTGGCCCCTGCGTCGAGCAACCTCTGGTGGCCCGCGCCACGGTTCACGCCGATCACGGCCCGGAAGTGTCCGGCGCTGCCGGCGTTCACTCCGGACACGGCGTCCTCGACCACGATGCAGTCTTCCCGCGGGACGTCCAGCAGCTTGGCCGCGTATTCGAAAGTGGCCGGATCCGGCTTCCCGGGAAGCCCTGCGTCGGCGGCCACCTGGCCGTCCACGACCACCCGGAAGTAGCCGTCCAGACCGGCCGCCTTCAGCACCGCCGGGGCGTTGCGGGAGGAGGAGACGACGGCGACTTTCAGTCCCAGCGCCAGCGCGGCGCCGATGAAGCGGACCGAGCCGGCGTATGGCACCACGCCATGGGATTCGACGATCTCGTTGAAGATCAGGTTCTTGCGGTTGCCCAGGCCCTGCACGGTGGGATGCGCGGGGTCGTCATCCGAGGGGCCCTCCGACAGGATGATGCCGCGCGAGGCCAGGAAGTCCCGGACGCCCTCGAAGCGCGGCTTGCCGTCGATGTAGTTGAAGTAGTCAGCCTCCTGGTAGCCGTGAGTGTGGCCTGTTTGCGAGAGGTAGCCATCGAAGAGTTCCTGCCAGGCCTGTTCGTGCACGACGGCGGTGGGTGTCAGCACGCCGTCGAGGTCAAACAACATCGCGGCGGCGCCGGTCCAGAAAGTGCGGAGTTCAGTCATAGGAGTTCCTTGTGGGGGCGCAAAGGATCGCGAATCGTTCAGCCGGCTCGCATTCCGACGCCAATAGGGGGTGCGCCGCGGGCAAGTCACCGGTCTGCCGTTTCGTGGGCAGCAAATTTTGCCTCGCGGACATTCTGCTGAATGGGCAACAGGCGCCCGCTGTGGACAGTAGCTCAGGCGGTGGAGGTGCCCCGGATCAGTGACAACCCGTGCCCGTGGGCGAAGAGCGGAGACGGAGTGTCGGATGCTACATCAGGTCGTGAGGCGCGGACTTCGTCCATGGAGGACGGCAGCTCGAAGGGCAGACGGCCGCCCGGGAGGATCCGCCCCGTGAGGGCATCCACCAGTGCGGCGTCGGAAACGCCGAAGGTTCCCACCAGTACGCTCGCGAATGGGATCAGCGGGGTGAGGATCGCGGGGCGGTCCAATCTGACGTCAATGATCAACGGAACCTTCCTGGACAGAGATTTCAACCGAGAAACGAGCCCGGGCGGGAAGTTGAGGGAGCCTGCATGGAAGCCCTCCTCAAGAAACAAGTCCTCCCTGTGCTCCCACGGTGCATGGAGGCGGATGATGGCAATGTCTGCGTCCTCGGGCGCTTCAACGAGGGTGCCTGCTCCGGCCAAGGACGCAGGATCAAGGCCTTCCGCATAGACGCGTGGCGCGCCGGACAACGGCAGCACATGACCGCCGTCGGCCCCTTTGTCTGCCAGCACGGTAACAGAGAGGGCTTGGGCCCGGTGTCCTTCGGCACGGAATTCTTCGTTGCCGACGAGGACGGCTGCTGCGTCCTCCGATACGTAAGGGTTGTCGAAGAGGCCCAGCTGGAACTTGACGATCAGCAGCCGGCGGGCGGATTCGTCGATCCGCTCTTCGCTGACGATGCCATCACGGACCAGGCCAAGGAGCAAGTCCGTGCACTCTTCTCCGCCGAACTGGTCCACGCCGGCGTTGAGGATTTTCTCCATGCGTTCAGCTGGGGAGAGGTCCTCCACACCCCAGGCGCGGGCGGGTAGGACCTTGTCTCCGACGACATTGTCATTGATGAGTTCCCAGTCGCTAAGCACCACCCCGTCGTAGCCGAGCTTTTCGCGTAGGAGCCCGGTAATGATCTGCCGGTTGTAGCCGAAGCCGACCTCTTCGACGGGTTCGCCGTCGAGCTCGAGGCCGACGGGCATTCCGTAGTAGGGCATGATGGCGCTGGTGTGGTTGGCGATGGCGGTCCGGAAGGGTTCAAGGTGCTCCTCGAAGCGTCCTCCGGGGTAGACCTGCTCGCGGCCGTAGGGGAAGTGCGGGTCTTCGCCGTCGCGTTGGGGGCCGCCGCCGGGGAAGTGCTTGGTGGTGCAGGCAACGGAGCCCGGGCCAAGGGACTCGCCTTGGAGTCCCTTGAGGTATTCGACGGCGAACTGCGAGGTTTGCTCTTTGTCCTGGCCGAAGGTACCGGCCTGTCGGCCCCAGCGCGGTTCGGTGGCAAGGTCCACCGTTGGGTGCAGCGCGGCGCGGATGCCGACGGCGGTGTATTCCTGCCGTGCGATGTCCGCGAATCGCCGGATCAGTTCTGTACTGCCGGTGGCGGCGAGACCGATGGGTTCGGGCCACTGGGAGAAGTGGCCCGCGTTGAAGGAGACGCCGGTGTTTTCAATGAAGGCGTGCCTCGGGTCCGTGGAGATGGTGACCGGTATGCCGTGCGGGTTTGATTCGGCGAGTTTCTGGATGGCGTTGTTCCAGCGGGCGGCGTGCCTTGGGGTCCCGAGGGCGTGCACGTTGAAATGATTCATGAACTTCTGCGCGACGACGGCAGACGTTCCCGACTTGCTGATATTTCCGGGGTGCTCCAACAGGGTCCCGTCAGGTCCAGTCTCAATGACTGTGTGAAACAGCAGACCCACCTTCTCTTCGAGGCTAAGACGAGGCAGGAGGTCAGCTGTCCGTTCCTCCGGGCTGAGTGATGGATCCTCGAATGGATCCATGACCCCGTTGCTGTTCAAATCCCGGTAAACGGTTCCGTTGGGTGCGATGGAAGTCTGCAGGTGGTTCAAGGTTGTACCTCTCAGCTGTTCGGGGAAAGCGTTACTTGATGCCGGTGGCGGCGACGCTTTGGATGAAGAAGCGCTGCAGCGCTACGAAAAGGGCGACGATTGGGGTAATGACCAAGACCGATCCGGCCAGCAGCAGGCCGTAGTTGGTGGCATTCTGCCCGGTCGAGAAGAGGGACAACGCCACCGGCAGGGTGTACATGTCCTCGCTCTGGGCCGCGACCAGCGGCCAGAGGAAGTTGTTCCACGAGCCCAGGAAAGTCAGGATCCCCAGCGTGGCCAGAGGCGGGCCACAGAGGGGCATCACCACGCGGGTGAAGATCCGGAACTCGCTGGCTCCGTCGATCCGTGCCGCCTCAATGATTGAATCCGGGATGCCCAGCATGAACTGGCGCATCAGGAACACCCCCACGGGCGAGGCCAGGAACGGAAGGAACAGGGCCGGGTAAGTGCTGACCAGCCCCAGTTTGCTGACCATCACAAAGAGGGGAACGAACGTGACCACCCCGGGCACCATCAGGGTCACCATCACCAGCAAGAAGAGGAACCGCTTCCCGGGAAAGTTCATCTTCGCCAGTGCATAGCCGATCATTGAGCAGAAGAGCAGGTTGCCCAAGACCGTGACGACGGCAACGATGAGGCTGTTAGTGAAGAACGTCTCTATATGCAGGTCAGTGAACCAGGCGGTGTAGTTGGCAAGGGTGCCGTCCTGTGGCCACCAGGTGACAGGCCTGCGAAGGAGTTCACCCTGGGTTTTGAAGGATCCCAGCAGCATCCAGGCGAACGGCAGGAGGGTAGCGGCCACGGCGAGCAGCAGCAGGGCGTACACGAGGGGCCGGCCGTGCTGACCGCGACGGCGGGGACGGCGTGCAGGTCCACCGGATTCGGTCCGCAAGGGTCCGGGCGTGAGGGTTTCTGTGGGAAATGTCATGGCAGTGCTTAGTCCTTCGACCGGAGGGCACGGAACTGGACGAGGCTCAGTAGCGCTATGGCGACGAAGAGCACATAGCTGGCGGCAGATGCCAAGCCGTATTTGCCGAACCCGAACTGGTTGTATGTGAAGTAGCTGATGGACAGGGTCGAGTCGAGCGGCCCGCCCTTGGTCATCACGAACGGCTCTTCGAAGAACTGCAGGTAGCCGACGGAGAGCAGCACCGCGCCCAGCAGCAGTGTCGGCCGCAGGGTGGGCAGCGTGATCCTGGTGAACCGCTGCCAGGCATTGGCACCGTCCACCTCGGCGGCTTCGAGCATTTCCGCCGATACGTTCTGCAGCCCCGCCAGGAAAATGATCATCAGCGTGCCCATGTTCCGCCACACGGCCATCAGGATCATGGCCGGCATGGCCCACGTGGTGCTGTTGAGCCAGTCGGGGCCGTGGATTCCCACAGCGCCCAGGATGGTGTTCAGCAGGCCATCCGGCTGCAGGATGAACCGCCACACGACGGCCACGGCAACAATGCTGGTGACCACGGGGGTGTAGAACCCTACGCGGAAAGCCGTCCGGAAGCGCTTGATTCCACTGTTCAATGCCACCGCCAGGGCCAGCGCCACGGCCATGGTCAGTGGTATGCCGACGACGACGAAATAGGCCGTGTTGAGCATCGAATGGACGAACTGCGGGTTGGCGAACAACGTAGCGTACTGCTTGAGGCCGACGAAACCGACCGCGGCCGGGTTCTGGACGTCACGGCTGGTGAAGTCCGTGAAGGACATCGCGAAGGAGGAAACCAGCGGCACGAGCATGAACACGGCGAAGATCGCCACGAACGGGAGCGCGAACATCCATGCGATAAGCGCCTGCCTGCGGCGGCGCGCGGAGGGTCCGGCCGCACCCCTGGGCGACCGGGATGCGGTGGACAACGGGGTGCGGCTGGACGTCGTGCTCATGTTCAGCGGCCTGTCCCAATTGAGTCGGCAGTGGACTGCAGTTCCTTGAGGGCCGAGGCCGGGTTTTTGTCGGCCTTCACGATCTGTTCCAGCTGGGTGTCGGCGGCGGCGGACACCTGGGTCCACGTCGGGAAGGACGGCGGGGAGTTGACGTCCTTGAGCTGGTCGCCGAAGACGGCAAGTTTGGAATCACCGGAGAGCGAGGGGTCCTTCCATGCAGACTGGGATGCTGGCAGGTCCCCTGTCGCCTTGTACCACTTGACCTGGATGTCGGGCTTGGAAAGCCACTGGATGAACTTCCATGCCGCGTCCCGGTTCTGGGATTTCTTGAACACGACCAGGTTGGAGCCTCCGGCGAAGGAGGTCGCCGTCTTCTGCTTCGGGACCATGGCCACCTTGTACTTGTCGGCGAATCCCGCGCCGCCGGCCTTTTCCAGCTCGCCGATCCCGGACGGACCGCCGATCCACATGGGAACGGTTCCGTCGACGAACGCGGACTCGGCCGCACCGGCACCGGTGGAAGGGTTCTTGTTGGCAATGCCTTCGGTGAAGAAGCTGTTGTAGTAGTTGAGGGCGTCTGCGAGCTCGGGCGTGTCCAGCGTCCATTTGGTGCTGTCCTGGTTCACCAACTGAGCCCCGCCCGACCAGACAAGCGGGAGAATGCGCTGGAAGGAGTCCGCTCCGCCCGCGGGGAGCGCGACTCCGTACTTGGCGCCGGCCTTGCTCTGGAGGTCCTTGGCCAAGGACTTGAAACCATCCCAGTCCGTGGGAAAGGTCTCATGGCCGGCCTTTGCTGCAAGATCGCTGCGGTAAAAGACGACGTTGGCGTCCACGTACCACGGGACGCCATACCTGGTCCCGCCCACGTCGGTCGACTTCACCGAACCGGGAAAGATGTCGCCGGTATCGACGGCGTTGGGCGTGGGGTCGAAGGCATCGCTGAAGTCGCTCATCCAGGTGGTGCCCATTTGGGCGATATCAGGGGTGGTGCCCCCGGCGATGGCTGTCTGGTATTTATTGTGGGCGGCATCCCAGGGGATGGCCGTGACGTTGACCTTTACGCCGGGATTGGCGACCTCGAATTCCTTTGCCAACGCAGGCAGCGCGGCGCCCTCGGCACCCTGCGCCCACACCGTGACTGTTCCGGTCGCGGGGCCCGAGGCAATTGGGGATGCTGATTCGGTGGATCCGGGACCGGATCCATTGTCGCGTCCGCAGGCAGTCAGGAGCAGGGCTGCGGCAAGGCCGATAACGGCTGCTTTTGTGGCTTTGGCATGGAGCATCTTTGGTGCCGGCAGGGCTGCTCGTTTCTTATTCTTCAACATCATTGTTCCTCTCAAAGGAAGGGGGAGGGGAGAGCATAGGGGCTGCTGTTCGACGTCGACGATCGGCCCGTGTTCAAGAGTGTACGCGCATACATTTTGCTGTGGCAAGGGTCACGCCCCCTTTTATTTCAGGGATGTATGCGCGTACAGTGTGTGATAGCCTCGGCGACACGTCGGGCAACGTGACCTCGCGGTCGACCGCTCTCGGGGAAGGGGACTATGTTGTCCAGCAGCACTACGCCAACCGTTTACGACGTCGCGGAGGCCGCCGGAGTTTCCACGGCCTCCGTCTCTAGGTTTTTCCGCTCTCCGGACAAGGTCCGGCCTGCCACGCAGGAGGCGATCCGCAAGGCAGTCGACACGCTCGGCTACATCCCGAGCGGACTCGCACGGGGCCTGGCCGAGCGCCACAGTGGCGTTGTCGGCATGTACTCGTTCAGCGGCCACGAGCCCGACGAACTGGCGATACCGGCACGGCTCGACGAGGACTACGTCCCCTTGGTCCGCGAATCATCGACGAGTCCAAGGCTTTACCCGCTCTTCGCCGACGAGGTGCTCCGGGGCGTGGAACTCGAGTGCACTGTGCGCGGCCTCCCGCTCGCCGTTGGCTGGCAGAAGCTGGACTCCGGCGGCGTGGCCCTGGACGAGATCGCCCGCCGGGTAGACGGTCTCGTGGTGCTCCCCCATGTGGTGTCCGAGTCAACGCTCGTCCACCTGGCTCGGACCAAGCCCATCGTCCTGGTTGCCCAGTTCCCGGAAGACCCCATGGTCATGTCCTCGGTGACGGTCAACAACAGGGCCGGGATGCGCCGGCTCGTCGAGCACTTGATCGAAGACCACGGGCGCAAGAGCTTCTGGTTTGCCGGGCCCATCGATGACTACGACCGCTACGCGCGGCACAAGGGGTTCCTTGACGCTCTCGAGGCGGCCGGTCTGGCCGCCCCGGACGGCACTGTCCTGGGGGGCACGACCGGCAGGTCAGACGTACGCGAAGCCGTCACAGCGCTGCTCGCCGATAAGGCCGGCCGGCCGCACCTGCCCGAGGCGATCGTATGCGCGAACGATCAGACCGCCCTAGGCGTCATCGAGGGCCTCACCGAGGCCGGGGTCAAGGTTCCGGAAGAAGTTGCAGTCACCGGGTTCGACGGGATCGATGCAGGCCGGTTCATGCGACCGGCGCTCACCACGGTCCGCCAGCCCATGGACCTGCTGGGCCGGGTCGCCGTCGAGCTCCTGAGCAAACGGATGGCCGAGATCCCATCAGCCTGCGAGCACAGGGTCCTTCCTGTACAGGTCCTGCTTCGGGAAAGCTGCGGCTGCACGCAGTAGATACCTGTAACCGATGATCTCGCTCCAAAGCCCGCCTGATTCTCACCCGCCGCGTCAACGCGGATGTCCTGGAGGAGGTGCTCGAGCCCTCATACCCGACCGTGGAACCGGTCACCGCCGAGGTCGCAGTTCGGCTATTGGCGGACGTTGCGCCCACGGAAGCGGTCAAGGCCCCATCCGACCAACCCGTGTAGCTTCAACACGCTGAACTTGACAGGGAATTTCAAGGGCGGGTCCCAGCCCTATGAGGCGTCGCGCTCCTGGTTGAAGTTGAAGCGCAAAGACACTTTGGATGTGGTGTGCGCAGCCGTCATAGGGCCAATAGCGCAACCGCAGGCGATCATCGCCGGCTTGCCCATCGATGGGCAAGCTGCGGATCGTCGGCAGGTCCACGGTGCTCTCAACACAGCGAGGCCGTGAGCTGGGCCTCAAGCTCCGCCCGGCTGAGCCAGGGCACCCATGGCCCGAAGAGATCAGCGAAACCTCATTGAACAGATTCAGCAAAGACAAAGGCCCCGTACGCCTGACACTGGTGGAGCCAATGGTGGTTGAAGTGGAGGCCGACGTCGCGTGGTCCGGTAGGTCGTTTCGTCACCCTTTGTCTTTCATTCGGGCCCGGCCCGAACTCGATCCCCAGGACGTACAACTACCACCAACCCTTGCTTCAGGCTCCCAGCAAGGATGTAATCAGCCGTGATTCAGGACATTGCCGTTGTCGTAGCATTTTCATCATGCCCGAAAAGACACCCCAGCCAGCGCGGTTCCTCACCGTGGAGCAAACAGCCCAATACTTGAACGTGGGACAGCCGCTCATCCGGGCGCTCCTGAAGACCGGCGACCTAAAGGGCATCCAGATCGGCGGACGCAATATCTGGCGTGTCGGCCTGAACGACGTCGAGGCATACGTTGAGGAGGCCTATCGGAAGACCGCCGAGCGGATCGCTTCCGGAGAGCTCGATGACATCACCACCGACGAAGATTCCTGAGAAGAACGCGTCACTACCCGCTGCCAGTGCGCACTAGGTAGACGTGGCGGTCCAAAAAACCACGGACCCCTCTGTAGGCGAAACAGACCGTGACTTTGGCCCCGTCACAAGCGCACCGCCTGCACAGTTTGTCCGGACTGAGTATGCAGGTCAGTGCGTACGCCTGTCGGCCAGGGAGACGAAGCCCCCTTCCTGGCCAGCGGGCGTTGTGGCCGGCCACCTCCGGTTGCCCGGTCACACCCTCCGGGTCACAAGGCATCGAGGGCAATGTGGTGGAGTGCTTATTCTGTCGGTGCAACGGCATACACTGTTTATTCGAAGATATATTCGAATAAAGGTGTGTTGTGGGCGTGATAGTTGGCCCCCGTGTGATAGATGCGGGACTCTCTCTGGTGAAGGTGTCGCTGGCACCCGTTGCAGTAGCGGCGGGCTACCCCTCGCCAGCCCAGGACTACTTCGATGGCCGTATCGATCTGAACGAACACCTGATCAAGGACGTGACGAGCACCTTTATTGTCAGGGTCACCGGGCAGTCCATGGAGCAGGCCGGTATCAGCGACGGCGATGAGTTGATCGTGAACCGTGCGCTGGAGCCCAAGGACGGTTCTGTCGTTGTTGCTGTTCTTGATGGCGAGCTGACCATCAAGAGGCTGAGGATCACGGCACATGGTGTTGTCCTGCAGGCGGACAACCCGGACTTCCCTGATATCAGGGTTTCAGCGCTCTCGGACCTGAGCATCTGGGGCGTTGCGACACGGTGTTTGCATTATGTCTAAGCCCGCGGTCATGCGTCGGATGCAGGAGATAGCGCACGTGGACGTGAACTGTTTTTATGACTCAGCTGAACGTGTCTTTAATCCCGCGTTGGAGGGCAGGCCCCTCATTGTGCTCTCCAACAACGATGGCTGCGCGGTGACACGTTCCCCGGAAGCCAAGAGGCTCGGCATTGCCATGGGTGAGCCGTGGTTCAAGCTCCGCCCCCGGGCCAAGGAATGGGGGCTGGTGGCCCTGTCCAGCAACTACGAGTTGTACGGAGACATTTCGGCGCGCGTCATGGAGCTCCTTGGCAGGTACTCGGCTTGGCTTGAGGTGTACTCCATCGATGAAGCATTCCTAGGAGTCAAAGGCGAGCCCGATGAGCTGCTGGCTCTGGGCCGGGAGATGAAGGCCGCGTGCCGGCGGCATGTCGGCGTGCCTGTCTGCGTTGGCATCGCGCCGACGAAAACCCTTGCGAAGCTAAGCAATAAATGGGCGAAGAACAACCCCGTGTTCGACGGGGTCTGCCGCTGGGAGTCTGTGCCGGCTGAGCAGCGCGAAGCGCTGATGGCGAAGCTGTCGGTGATTGAAATCTGGGGCGTGGCTACACGGCTGACGAAGCGCCTGAATGCGATGGGGATCTTCTCGATCCTGGACCTGACCCGGGCCAACCCGGTCGCGATCCGGGACAAGTTCTCCATCGTCATGATGCGCACCGTCCTGGAACTTCAGGGAACACCGTGCATCCCGATGGAAGAGGAACGCATCGGCCGGGACCAGCTGATCTTCTCCCGATCCTTCTCCGCACCGATCACCACGGCTGCCGGGTTGCGGCAGGTCATGAGCGTGTACGCGCAGATGGCCTCGGCGCGGCTGGCCAAACACGACCTGCAAGCGAAAGTGTTGACGGCGTTCGCGGCGACGTCGCACTTCAACCCGAACGAGAAGTCCTTTCCCTCGGTGTGCCCGGTCCTGCCGACGCCGACCGCGGATCCTGTGCTGCTGACCCGGGCAGCCCACGCGCTGCTCCCCCAGGTTCACGAGGGCGTGAAGTACGTCCGGGCGGGGACCATGGTCACGGATCTCCGGCCCACTGGTAATCAGAAGCCCTTGGAGTGGTTCGAGAACCCGCACGAAGAACGCGGCATCGGGATCCTGCTGGAGGACGCGGCCAAACGATACGGCCGCGGGTCCATTGGACTAGGCCATGCCGGGATCAAAGGCGGACCGGACTGGTCCATGAAACGCGACATGCTCTCCCCCAGGTACACCACACACTGGGACGAACTCCCCCTCGTCAAGGCCGCCTGACCGGCGCCGAGTAAGAAAGGAAACCACAATGACCCTCGCACCCGAATCCCCCACGACCGGCAATGACGTCGCTGTCCGGTTCAGCCCCGACGGCACGCCGTTGGCGATCCGTCACGACGGCCGGATCTGGATGGTTGATCCCGACGTCCACACCGCCCACTGGTTCACCAGGGACGCATGGTGGGAACACCGGGACCGGGCCGCCGTCGGCACCGGCGATGTTGTCAGCATCGAGCACTGGCAGGTCCAAGCCAAACTCCCCCAAGCCGGTGGGGAGCTGCGCACGTTCACGCTGCGCCGGGAGCCGATGGCATCAGCTAGTGCCCGCTGACTTGTACCGGTCCCGTGTCCCCGAACAGCTGTGGGAGCGGATCCGGATTGAATTCCGGCTGCCCAGCCTGGGGAAGGTCCGCGAACGACTTTCTGCTGTGCAGGAGGACCCGAACAGATGATGCGACAGATCTTCCGCGTCATCGACGGGGGGACCTATTGCCCCGGTTTCCAGTTCCGCCCGGACCTGACCCTGGAACCGGTAATGGTGGCGCTCTTCGAATGGGCGATGGACTTGGGGATCCCGCACAACTTGGCGTTGTGGATGATGGTCCCCTCCCCCGTGCTGCAGGGATCCCGTCCCGTGGACCTGCGCGGCAACGCCGATTCCTCAATACTGCCTGAGGCGCTGGAAGAAACCTTCACCGAAATGGCGGCCTAGGATATGGGAGTGAAAGTGACCCTGACCGTAGAGGCCGGCAACGGCGAACTCAGCCACGTCGACGCCGAAGGCGAGACCTACGAGAAGGCCAAAGCAGCCGCCGAAACGCTGATCCCGGAGGGCGCCAAAGCGATCGCTATTCGCACCAGCTAGCACCGCCAGGGCCCAGCCGCTTTCTACTTATCGGCCCAGCGTTCGTGTGCGGCCTGGCGGCTGATCCCAGCGGCACGGCCAATGTCCGCCCAGGACGCCCCGGCTGCATTCGAGGCGGCGACGGTCTTATCCAGGCGATGCCCGGCCTGCCGGTGTTCCTTCGCAGCTGCTTCCACGCCCAGGATCGCTTCGGACGGTGCGATGTGAGCGAGCCATTCCTCCTGGACGGCGTCCTCCACTTGAGCCGAAACGAAGGCTGCGTCCCCTTGGATGATAAGGATGGACTCTTTTCTTCCAGGAGTGGACCTCGAAGTGAACGTCCTCTTCAGCGTTTCACGCGGCTATTTGGGAGGCTTTCAACGTTGAAGGCATTCATGCTGCCCAAGGAGTGGAGGACGAGGAACGCGAGATAGGGATTTTGAATCCTTATCAAGAGATCGACTAGCCGCCTAGCACGGAAACGGTCGTTTTTGTGCACCATCCGACCAGTCCGAGGTGGGGATCCTACCGTCGCGCCGTTTTTTCATTTTTAGAAGCACGTATGCAGCATTTCGGCCCTTACCGGCATGGGGGAACTGCGGATGAGAACCGCAAGAAGGGCCTTTTTGCTGGCCGATAACCAGCCCTATTTCAACCTAGGTTGACGTTGAGTTTGTGTCTACTGGTGGAACAGCAGGCCGCTCCACGATCTTGCCTTCCGCATCGATGAAAAGATCATTGAGCTTGAACAGCTCCAGTGGCTCCCTGAACACCTGCGATGCATCTACTTGTGAATATTCCTTTTCACTAGCCACGAGCTTCAGGGCATTCAGACGAACAACACCCATCGAGATCTGCGCCAGCGTGCGAGTGTGAAACCCGTCAGGGAACTCCTGATTTCCTGGGTGCTTAATGGAGTTGTAGTTCTGCGCGATAGCTCTTGCCAGTCCAACTTCAGATGCCGCGATACTGTCCCACTTGAGACCCAGAGCCTTAGTACCACGGTAGATGTAAGTTGCGGTGGTCGGCCGGTCATTACGGTAGGTTTCCTCTTCCCCTTCGGCTAGCGTGACAATGGTTTTGCCGAACGCTTCAAGGCTCATGGCAGCATTGATAGCCATGTTCTCCACAACCAGGTTGCGTACTCGGAGCACTCCTACCACGGGCAAGAGGAACCTTGCCCAGCTGTCATATCCTTCCCCCCATTTGGTAAGAGTTGCCGAACTTAGACACTGCATCGCCGTCAGGGGGAACCGGAGGTGGTCCTTTGAAGGCTTATCCCCGACATACTCACGGACAGTCTGACGACTGATCAGCTCAACGTAGGGGTAGCCGTGAACTGTTCCCTCAATGGACTGAGTGGGGAAGCGGGCGTCCTGAATCTCGTGTTTACGGAAAGAAATGGAGGTTCCGAACATCACTGACAGGAACGCTACAAACTTGCGCTGCTCCACCAGATGGTCTCTGAAAGGACGAGGCTCGGGGAATGTGCTTATGAGCACGCCCCGATCGTCAACTCGAATGCCCTGCCCGTGGTTACCCGCCCATGACGTGGAAATCGTCAATGTGGCGTCACCTTGCGTCCAGCTAAGCCCGTCGGCACTCTGCACGGTGTAGGTGACCGTGTTCCGAAGATCCATTCCCTCTCCAGTTCGGGTAGAGGCGAAGGAGACGGAGCTTAGACCGGACCACTCGATCAGCCCGTCTATCTCCGACTTGACCTTTTCAACCAGGAGCGGATCTTGGAGGCTGCCGCCCCTCGACGCGATTACCGCTTCTTCGACATCGATTAGGCCCTCGGCTGTTCCGGTGACAAGTCTGTGTGTGTGACCGTGGTATCGGAGTCCGAACAAGGAAATTCGTAGGTCCTTAGATTCGACCAGAAGGTTTGGAGGTGGGGTTTCCCCATCGATCCATTTACTGACAGTTTCAAACTGCTGAACTTGAGTTACATAAGGCAGAGCCACACGGACACCGGCGTCCGTAAGAGTTAGCGTCCCAACTACCCAAGGGGTGTCTTCCACACCATCCACAAAAAGCGCAGGGACAACTGCTCCAAGTCCAAGGTGTTCACTCATTTTCTAACCTCTCCCCGCGGTATGCCCACGATCAGATCCTTACGCCGCTCACTCACAAGAGCGCTAGCAGGGCCCCGGGCACGAGGGCCCCGACCGACGTTGAATCCCCGAACTGAGGTCGAAATTATCGCCTAGTTCGGATGGGAATGGGGAAAGGCGCGGCTGCTTCAAGGACGGCCCGCAGGAAGCTTGTGGAATATGTTTGTAAGAAGCCGGTGCTCGTCGCCTCCCCCACGACGATGTCCGTGTTGATCAACCGGCCTCGAATCTTCGGTTGACCAGGGCCTGAGACTATGAATTCGAAGACCCACGTGGTGCCTTTCGGCAGGAGTGTGGCGCCGACACTGATGTCGCCATCTTCCCTGATTGCCAAGGCCTTCACCTGTGGGCTCACCCCGTCACTGCTGGCGACGGAGACAATGCCGTAAAGCGTTCCGTTTTGTAGTTCAATGAAGAGTTTCCCTTCGTCGAATTGCTCCCGCGTAATGTCGTGGGGGCCGATGTTCTTCACATAGAACCTCACAAGGTGGGGGGTCTTCCACAGCGCGGTCCTTGTAGGTCACCCCGAGATGGCTACCCTGCGATCCTACGGATGCCAGCAGCGGTGTGGAGGTTCCTCCCACAAGTACTTTGCCGCGACGGGTTCCGAACCTGCGGGCAAACCACATTCCCCCGAGACCAAATAGCACCGCGATAACTATCGCAATCAGCCCGAACCATTCGGCGGTTTGCCATTTATCCATCCGACAATTTCGTTTTCGTGCACGCTCCAAGGCGCCCAGGGCGTGCTTGTGAACTCTGCCGATAAATGGCGGTGTTCTGGGATCGCTAAGTGTCCCCCTGTGGGAGCGGACTCGGCAGGATGTTCTGCGGGGAACTCTCTACGAAGGTGATGGATCCTCCGGCAGCTTGGACGTCCTGCGCGTCTGTTTGACTAGCTTGCCCGAATGGGCTTGCCGGTGCCATGCGAAATAGCCGCGTGATCGCTCGTCATGAGCCCGACATTTGCGGCCCATGAGGCTCTCGACGCGGTCTCTAACCTGCTTGGGTCCGGGCTGGCACGCTTCGATGACGCCCGAGTCGTCGACTACGACGTAGCCGAGTTCGAACAGCGCGTCACAGCCGAAGAGGCACGCGAGCATGGACACGTTACGGGTGTCCATGCGTTCCTTCTCAGAGCACGCGGAGCGGGGTTTGATGTGGGCCGCGATCAAAAGCTGTTCAGGGAAGGAATTACCGCAGAGCGAGCAGGAACTACCCCTAAGCTGCAGTTGCTGGTCCCGGAGGAAACGCTGTTCTGTTCGGACGGCCCCTAGTGTCCATTTGTCGCTCGGACCGCCAGAGTATTGGTCGACTGAGACGGCCTCGTGCCGGTCCTCATCAGTCACCTCTAGCCCTGCCTGCTGCAGCAACTGCATGGCACCCTCGCTGTCCAAGTTATAGAAGTAGCCCCTGTTCAACGTGCCCAGTCCGGTCAGAGGGCCTTGTCCCGGCGGCAAGATTCCGAGGACGTCTTTCCATGGGATGTGGACTTCGCATAGAGGGTCTGTGAGGACCAGTACCCCCTCCGTATCCGCGGGCTCTTTGTATCCCCGGGGCGGTGGATATGCCGATAGCGGCCGCGTGGCCACGCGACTGATTCCGCGGATCGCGGGACGCGAATAGTGCAGAACAAGGTCCCCTGGCCGAGCGGTGTGCAACGATTCCCAGGAGGCAACCCGTTGTCCGGAACTGCCTCGCAGGGGCGCCCACAGCGTCCCGTCGGGAAAGACATCAGGGAAGTTGTCCGACTGGATTGCCCACCAGAAATTGATCCCGGAAAAGACGGATACCTTCATTGGTATCTCTTGCGAGCTGATGGTCATATCCTCATTCATACTGCATATTCGCCAGTCTTTACCTCTAGGGATATGACACGACGCGGGCGCTGCCGCACCGGGGGTCGGCGTGGTTCTTCCACAGGTAGCGTGTCAATGGGAGCGCCCGCTCTTAGGGGTAAGCCAGTATCGACGCAATCAGGGGAACCGTGGCGAAGAAGATAAAGAAGAGTTTGGCCTCGTTAAAAGGGACAGCTCAGGAAAAAGCTAGCGCGCTACACTTCCCGGACGCACGCGTACGCCTTCAATGCATATGATCACCAGGGCGAGCCCGATGTACCGCTTTCGCCATCAGATGTTCTGATGGCGAACCTCCTGAGCCTGAAGCTCAGTGCCCGCGATGTCATACCCCTTTTTACCGAAGGCGATGGTCCTGCGCAGCGACTCCGGAAGGCGATCGATCAAGCGCTGGTTGAGCTGCGCGATGTGGCCTGCCTTGAGTCCTACGACGACGTATCTCGGCTGGAGGAAGCAGTGGAAAGCTTGGCGGTAGCCAACAGGGCGGCCTTAGAAGTTAAAGGATGGACGGCAGTAACGGTTTCCAAGGTACTCCACCGTCGCCGCCCGCACATCGTGCCTCTGATCGATTCCCGTGTGTACAGCTTTTACGGTACAAAGTACCCAAGCGAAGTTCGAGCATGCCTCTGGGAGGATATCCGCGCGAACACCGACTGGATGGCACCACTCGCCAAGACAACGGCCACCCCGGACGGGAGGCCGCTGTCGCTCCTCCGTTTGGCAGATATCCTGATTTGGACCCCCGAGCAGGAGGAAGCGCTAGAGGTAACGAGTGCGTGATCTGGGGAACCTGAGACAACTCGAGGCAGGGCAGAGAGCCAACAAAATCTTGGGCAGTCCCGCAAGAACTGGAGCAATCCTTTGACGCATGATGAATCTGCCTTACTGTCGCTGGAACTGGTACCGAAAACCGTCTTCGGAGAGAACCTCCGAAACCGGCTCACCCGCACCGAATGGGAGAAATGCAAGAAATATGCCAAGCAAACCTCGGGTAACGTATGCGGCATATGTGGGGGCACCGGCGCAAAGGGGCGACTGGATTGCCACGAACGATGGGAATGGATCGAGGCCGGCGAACTCCATACTCAAAAACTCGTAGGGCTTACTGCCCTGTGTCCTAGATGCCACAGCGCCAAACACTATGGCAGAGCCCAAATCATCGGCTATGCGGACGATGTCAATGACCAGCTGATGACAGTCAACGGTTGGTCAGTGGAAGAACTGCAGGACCACCTACGAACCTCCAGGAATCAATGGCGTGAAAGAAGCGCCCACCAGTGGACACTAAACTTCGACTGGCTGGTGGCAACCCTGGGAATCATGCCCGGGCCGCCCAGAAAAACAGCCTTCTCAGTCCCGCCGCTTTCAAAGGCCAAACAACTCAAACAAGCCGAAGAGAAATTGTCCCACCTCCAGGGACAGCTCATGCAAGCCCGCTACAGAGTGAAATACGCGAAGTTCTGGAAGACTAAAATCACGGTCCCAGAAGCGGGCGAGCAGCGTTCGGCCGAAGCCGCTATCGAAGCCAAAGAGGCGGCCAAATGTGTCCGGATACAGAAAGCTCTGGTCGAGCAACTCGCCGAAGAGCTGAAGAGGGAACAGAAAGCGGCGAGGGCAGCGAAGAGACCGGCGAATAAGACTCCGCCCGGACCACGGGCATCGCCCCCAGAAAATCCGCCTGACGACGGCACCTAACCGAACTGGATCCGTTCGATCTCGCCGGGTCTTCTGGCCGAGGTTTTTCCGGCCCGGGCTCGCTGCTGTTCACGGCCCGGGCCACGTCTGGCACAGTTCCGCTGCCTCGAAACCCTTGGGATGCGAGACGCCTCATTTTCCCCTGGGCAGGTTTCTAATTTCTCTGAAAGTGTAGTTTTCAGAAGGTGACTGCACTGGGCCCTGTGCGTTTGCGCGAGTAGTTACACCGAGTATGGACAAATCTGGTGTCCGATATCCCCTGTACTAAGCCTCAATTTGGCCGGAATTCACCTGCACCAGGGCGCTCAGGCGCTTGAGCGAAGGTTCACGAAGCGCGGTATCCATGGACGACAGGTCAGGCGGTTGGTGCTGCACGTTGAATGGCCCGGTAGACAGTGGAACGCGCGACGCCGAAGAGTTCCGCGATTTCCGTGGTTGTGTGTGCTCCATCCCGATGCAGGCTGACGAGGTGGGTTTCCTGGGCCTTGGAGAGTTTCGGTTGCTTTCCCCGAAGTCGGCCTTTGGACTTGGCCACGGCCATGCCTTCCCGTGTTCTGGCGCGGATGAGGTCAGCTTCGAACTCGGCAACCATCCCCAGCACGTTGAACAAGAGTTTTCCTACGGGATCCTGGGATCATAGATGCTGCCGCCAAGGTTGAGGGCTACGCCTTTGCGGCTGAGTTCATCAGCGATGTCCCTAGCGTCCGGCAGCGAACGAGCGAGACGATCAAGTTTGGTCACCACCAGGGTGTCCCCGTTCCGGCACGCCGCGAGGGCTTTGCCCAGCCCAGGCCGTTCGCGCTGCGTGCCGGTGAACCCATGATCGACATAGATCGCATCGGGGTCCACGCCAGCGGCCGCGAGAGCGTCCCGCTGCGCGGTCAGATCCTGAGTGTTAGTCGAAACGCGGGCATATCCGATGAGCATGCCCCCGAGTGTAGCGTTTAGGGCACCTTCACCGGGCAGTTTTGCGGGCGGGTCATACGGGAATCTCAAAGGCCTGGAATTCCGGGAAATTCGGCAGGTACAAAATTCCGTGATGTCGGGGCGATGGAGGACCGGCTTACGGGCACCCTCGGCGCTTCCCCTGGCCCACGTCATAGGGGGCCTACACGGGCTAAGATCGCCTCACCGGTATATCCAACCAGGTCCACGCTCATTTTGGGGGTTCCCTTGAACATCCGCCGCATCGACTCGTCCAAGGTCATGGTCCCTGTACTGACCGGAATCATGGCAATCAGCTTGTCAGCTTGTGCCGCCCAAGCCAGTTCAGTTGCTCAAGGTAGCGTATCGGCCGCGCCACCGGTCACCAGCACCCCCTCTCCCGCAGGCCTAGGGACAACCCCGGCTGCAACTAGTAAATATAACTTAGATACCCTAAAAACTATGCCTCCAGAGGAATTCAACAAACTATCAAACGCAGAAAAGGGCCCTTACCTTAAGTTCCTTCTCTCAGAAACGGATAAGCACGCCGAATGGTTTGCTGGACCAACTGGGGATCTCTACAAGTTTAATCCGCTTGATATTAGCGCTGAGACAAACACAGCCGAGCAAATCATTAGGCAGTTTGAGTTTCAATCAGAATTAGCTTACGCTCAACCGCTAAACAATGTTATTGGTGACTTCACGTTAAATAAGAACACATCGAAAAAAGCACTGTCAGCACTGTTCTACGACACTACAAGCGAGCACACCACTCCGCTCTACCAAGCAAGAATTACAGAAATCGACGGTGGAGTTCAGGCTATCACTTACTCGGTCTCCCTGACTGACGCGAAGCTCGTCGAGGGCTTAACTAGCGGTGTCGACGACAACGGCAAGCCTATAAAAACCGTGATAGTTAGTGCGTCAGCCAACAAGGTACAACATACTTACCAAATGGTCTACGACAAGCTTGACGATGAAACTTCTATTTGGAAAGTATATAAAGAATTACCGAATGGCTAGTGACCGTTGAGGATCATGGCACCCACGACGTGCCGTTTAGCTCGGAGCAGAGGCCGTCGCTCCGTGATCGTTGCCTGCTGAATTGTGCGAGCACTGCATGCAATCTCAGACTGGAGCCTCTCCCCACCCACGGCTCAGTGACCACGACGTTGTAGCCAGCTCTCAGGGCAAGGCGAACCTGGCGCAGAAGGTGTACTCCCTCTGCGACCCAGCCAGCGTCACCTGGGCCCGAGAGTGGGACTGTGTCTTCTTCGAACTGAGAGTTCCAAGACATGAGCTGCTCGGCGAGCTCGCGAGGGAGCCCCAGAGATCGCAGAGCAGCAGGTTTTCCTTGCTCCCACAGCGGACTTGGGCCATAGTCCGGCCAAAATTCTAGTTGGATTTCTATCTGATTATGACCTGTCAGCGGATGTCGGCGGTGGCTCCTTGAACGCAAACAACCCTCATGAGCTGTCCCGCTGAGGGATCCCCTACCGGACGTAGGCATACGTCAAATAGCGTTGTAAAAACACCCGCCACTTACCGTCAAAAGTCACAGGTCGCTGCTTCGGTGTCACGTGCTCACAAACCGCCGATATCGTGCACACAGTGGACGAATCGTTCCAGGGGCCCTTCAAAGAAGTGGGCGTGCTCCTGAGGTTCCTTTTCCCCTGCGTTCAACCTTGCATGCTGCCCTGACATTTTGATGCCTCAGAGCACCTGCCTATTTGTCAGACCAGCGTTCGCGTGCGGCCTGGCGGCTGATCCCAGCGGCGCCGGCCAATGTCCGTCCAAGACGCCCCCGGCTGCTTTCGCTGCGGTGACGGTCTTATCCAGGCGATGCCCAGCCTGCCAGTCGTCCCAACCTCGGTGAGCGAGCCATGGGCACAGCCTCGACCCATGGTGATCGATCAGTTCTTTTGCTCTTTCACTGCGCGAATACTCTCACGGGCGGCAGACAAGTCAGCTTCCAGACGTTTCGCTTCATTTTCAGCGGCCTCGCGGCGGCCCTGTTCACGGTCACGTTCACCGATAACACGGTCACGTTCTGCTTCGACAGCCTCAAGGCGGGCTTCAGCTTTGTCAGCCCGGGACCGCTCCCCCGCCGCAGCTTCAGCCGCGGCAGCTGCCGCTTGGGCTGCCTGTTTCCGTACCGTGACGGTTTCACGTCGTGCCTCGTCACGTTCGGCTTCGGCACGCTCGATCTCCTCAGCAGCGTCGTCACGCTCGGCCTCTGCCTGCGCGACTTTCGCCAGCCATCCGGCACGGGACTGCTCAAACTCTCCACGGGCCAACGTGAAGGCTTCACGCCACACTGCCCCCAACCTCGCTTGCACCGCAGCTGGCGGCTCAGGCACCAAGGCAGCCTGCGATTCCCGCTCATTCCAGACCCTCGCCGCCTCGGCCGCCACGGTCATCCGCACACCCGACCGGGCACGCACCGCACGGGCCGTTACTACGCCACCTTCGGCGGCCAGCGCCTCAGCCGCCTCCGCAGCGCGGGCCTCCGGGCTCCCGTGCTGTGGCGCTACTGGATCGAGATCCTGCTGGCCAGTATTCCGTTCATCACTCACACCGCCCGCCCTTTCCTGAAACGATAATCTTCCAACAAGTTATCATGGAAACAAGAGTAACGACGTTTCCCGTTACCATGGTTTCCCAAGAAGTGAAATGTGGAGCTGCACGGGGCGCGAAGGGTGCCGCTCATGTAATGGCATACGCAAGAGAATGCAGGTTGACTTGTAGCGGTCTCCCCATTCCAGGACAACCACGGCGATTCATGTTGGTGGACGGTCTCCAGCAGCTGGACACGTACCGTCCCACTTACTCTGAAGTGGGACGGCCGATCGTGAGGAAGACGTGCCGCCCCAGGCGAAATGACTGTATGTGCCTAGTGGCAACGCATTGAATCGACTCGGAACGTCGAGCCGTTCCCGGACAGGTCAAGAATTTCGAGTTGGGCCTGTTCACCCGTTGCTAGTGCTCCCGTGTTTCGGACCGAGTTGTATACGGAGACACCAGTCGAAGATATGAAGCTGACACTAACGCTCATCCCTCCGAGACAGCCATCCGGCAGCTTATTGTTGGTGACGATAATCGCCGCACACCGGTAGCGGTCTGGGCAGCGGTACTCCCCAGGTGCCTTGGCATAGTAGAGGTAGTCCGAAACATAGGTCCAGTCGTTCTCTTCCATTGCCGCCCTGTCCTGCTTGGCGGCGTCTGCGAGTGATTTGGCAGCAGCCGCAGCCAGATCCTTGATGGACTGATCAAGTTCTCGGTTGGCCTTGGCTTGAGCGGCCTTCTTAGATGCCTCAGCCGTTGCCCTGGCCTCCGCACTCCTAGACGCACTTGCCATCGCCTCTGCGGCTGCCGCATTGGTGCTGATAGCGATAGCACCAACTACTCCGGCTGCGATGGCCAGGACACCCACTACAGCGATTTTGATCTTCCACAACAGTCCGCTCTTGCGAGCCTGTGGTGCCGGCGGCATCTCCGGTTCCTGGTACGTCATCGTCCTCCCCCAAAAATGTCACTGCCCGCGCCCACCGTCAGCGGCACTGGCTCAGCCAACAGCGTGCAGACTAGTGAGTGCTTTACCTATCTCATGATGCTACTGGCCGCTGGCCGGAGAACATCCCCTGTAAAGACACAGCTTTTACCGAGGATTACGCAAGTTTCCTCTTTGGTGTGCAGAGCATTCCATTACCCTTGGCATGCCTCCGAAGTTTGCCCCCTGCTATGCCACCAACGCCGTCGATTCCTCATTCCTCCGGCCTCGGTGTCAAGAACCTGCCACGTCGGGAGGCGAGAGCGACGGCTTTCGGCCGGCCTGTGTCCATATCCTTGGACTGGGGACGCGGTTGCCGACACTCTCAGACCTCCAATGGCGCCGACATGGACGTCCTCACGAATTGGAGGTTACGTTTGGGGATGACGTACATGTTCCGTGTCCGGTTCAAGGTCGGCCCGACGACGCGGATTGACGCCAAGGTCGATGAGCTGGTGCTCGATAAGACCGGGGGTGTGCAGGTCTTCCTAAGATCTGTTACGGCTGGGCAGCTGGTGAGTGATGCGGACGAGCTGGCCATGCGGGGAGAGGGCTACGCGACAGAGGCTCAAGCGTCGGCCGGGGGAAAGCGCTGGGTTGGTGCGCTCGTTCTCGGAATGATTTCCGAGTTCGTTGCCACTGAGTTTGGCGAACGCGGTTCGACTGGAGGGTTGTCCCCAGCAGGTCTGGAGCTGCTCAGAGCTGCCAACCCCGGTGTACGCGCCTACAACGACATTGCAGGACTCCAAGTCGTCTCCGAGACTCCGCAGCCAGTCTTCATCCGTACCCAAGCTACTGCCATCGCAGGGAAGAGTGGCGACGCTATTGCCGCGCACGTGCGAGACGCATTCAGCCAACATGCCGAACCTGATGAGCGCAGTCTCTTAGCCTCCGAAATGTACGCCGCTTCGCATTTCATGCCCTCCGAAGACTCACGCTTTCTAATGTTAATGATTGCAGTCGAGGCACTGATAGAGGCTGGAACCCGGCAGACCGCGCAGGTGAAGGCGATCGATGCGTTGGTCGGGCGTCTCGCTTGCCTGTCGCTCTCGGATGAGGAGCGGGAATCATTGACGCAAACAGTTGCTGGGCTGAAGAGGGAATCTATCAACTCCGCAGGTAAGCGGCTAGCGGGCACTTTAGGGGACCGGATGTATGCGGGTAAGTCGCCAAAGCGGTTCTTCAGAGACTGCTACGACGCTCGAAGTAACCTTGTCCACGGAAACTTGGGGCGTCCAACTGCCGAGACGATCCGAGGGCTCGTGGGACCCTTGGAGCATTTCGTGAGGGATCTGGTCCTTGAGCGTAACGGGTTCCACCCTCGGGGTGAGTAACCCCAACGGCGTCGGTAATCTAGGAGCAACCGTGGCCCGACACCCATCGAGGGTGTTCCACTTCCTTGGTTGTGGGGCAGGCTCGGGGGGACACTCTCCCACCGTTCAGGGTCCGCAGGATCCCACGTAACTTGGCTGTCCCGTATGTTGTTCCAAACTCCCGACACAATCACCCGTCACAAGTGGAACTTTCGGCACCATGCCCGAACGGATATTGGGTACGCGCGTGTATCAACGGCGAAACATCCGATCGCAACGCTAAGGCGAAGGTGCGGCGAGTTTCTGGTCCTCTATCTGCTGATAGGTGAGACCAGCTGAATTCTTCCAAGTGACGCGGCCGTTGATGTTAGCTCCTATCAGCACAGCGGCTGCAGTGCTGGGGCTTCCAAACAGGTGATCCTTTAACAGGGTGTAGTTGCCGTTCTGGACGCCGGCAATACCCTGTTCAACCAGTCGTCCTCGGTAGGCCCGGATCGACGCTGCCGCCGAGGGGGCTGGCTCAGCGCGTCCATGAGAGCCGGCCAGGACCACCACTCCTTCGGGCGTGGAAAAGCCTTTCAATTCTGAATCTCGAACGTTCGCGAAGATCATTTCGGGGGCGCCGGCTGCGTGGCTTGGGTGTACAAGCGGTTCCATGACAGGGTAACCAAGAGTCGTGACAAGCACCGAGATGGTTTGGAGATATTCCTGGCAGTCGGCTTCCAATGGTGCTGGGGTGTGAGGGTTGGAAGCGTCGTTACGGTTGGACAGCTCATACCGGCCCGCAGCCGTGGCCTGCCGAATCGCCTGCCATTCCATGTAGCTGACGTGAGTGCTGGTCCAGGAATTGGTTAGGGACACGGCGATAAGGGCCCTGCTCCAGAATTCCTTCGAACCATCGTGGTTTTTGATCCGGGTTCCTACATCTCCCGATTGACCGATATACGCCTCATTGAGGCCCGCAGTCGACTCGCCAAAGAGGAAGTAGAGGCCTACGTGTTTTGATTCTGGCATCGCCTTGAACTCGCTCAGCAGCGTCCTGGGTACTTCGAAGACACGAACGGTTCGAGTCGTAATTTCCGCCATGCGAATGCCCGCCGGGTCTCCCCCGGGAAGGAAGATCTGAATGGTCTGAGGTATACCCATACAGACAACATGCTGCTCAGGACTCAGAAAAGCAAACAAGGACGGACCGCTCCGGCTCCATAACACCCGCCCGCAAAACAGCCCGCCGGGGCGCCCTAAACGCTCCACGATTTGCCGTCCGACTTCATTAGAGCCCAGATCCCGAGTAGTTTCGGGGAAGCAATAGTGGCGACCATCGCTGAGCTGACTTCTCTGACTAGAAACGTCATCCCTTCCGGGCGGACAGAACTTCATTCACCCGGTTCAGGTAGGGGCGCGCATGGGACTCCCACCATTTCTGTGGATCTTCGATCATTTTGGCGCCTGCCGGAAGTTCGATGACGATTGCCATTGTCAGGGTGCATCCTGTCGGAGTCGGTTCAAGGGTGTAGGTGGAGCGGCTGTTCATTTCACCGCGGGTGACGGGCCGTGTTGTGGCCCACCGCGGGCTTTCCTCACCGATGACTTCGATGATGGACACCGAGCCATCGCGTCCGATGAAGCACTGTTGCTCCCCCACACCGCTTGGTGTCCCGGGAACAGTGAACGCCCGTTGGGCGTCCGAGAGAAGTACGGCGCTCTCGGCCGTCCGAATGAGCGCCCAGACCGTCTGAGCATCGTGGTCAAACGCCTCGGTCGCCTGTGCGCTGTAAGTCGTGGTCGGGGCGGAAGCGGCAACGACCTGAGCTTCCTGGGCGGCTTTGACACCCCGCTTGTGTCGGAGGTTCACGATGCCGGTAGCGACAGCCAGCGTCAAACCCAGGACAGAAGCAATCACGATAATGCTCAGCCCCATTTCCGGTTTGCCATAGTAGCTGATGACGGAAGCGAGCACGGCGATGGAGAGATAGCCGGCGATAAAGAGGATGTTGTGGAGGACCTTCACGAACGTGATCACGTGGTCATTATGACCGACGGAAGCTTTACCAGCCGTTAGGTCCGCCTGTGCCAATGTCACCACTGTAAGGGCGCCTCCCAGCGTGGCGAAGACCGGCGGGCACTCCCGCATTTCAGCTGGGGCCTACGGGTGGCCAGTTCATGAGTCGGTGCAGCTGCGCTGGTGCAACGCGTTGGATCTCCTAACAGGCTTGCTTTGCAGACGGCTGTGGAAACACGTGCGGGCCACGTCGAGATCTAACAACCCGGTGAGGTCCCCGCGCAATATTTTCGGCCCGGAAGCTGTCTAAACCCGCACCACGACCGTTCGTCATAGAGAAGACTTTCGGTACTAGTAGTTGTTCGACTCAGGATTCCATGCCCAGGTACCGGTATACGGTGGCCCGGCTGGCGCCGATGATCTTTCCAATGTCGGCCGGCTTGAGCCCTCTTGCCCTCAGTTCATGTGCACGCTTTACCTTTTCGTGTTCCGCAGTCATCTCCCGTCGACCTGCCTTCCGTCCGTTGGCAGCTGCAGCAGCCATCCCGGCTTTGGTGCGTTCGGAAAGCTGATCACGTTCCAACTGGGCGAAAGCAGAAATGATGGTAACCATAGCCTGGGCCATCGCTCCCCCGACCTCACTGTCCGGGTCTGTTGCAATGCCGTCCCGAAGCGACCGGAATTTGATGCCCCGTGACTTGAAGTCATCCAGCAGCTCCAGCAGATGACGGGTATTGCGCCCCAGCCGGTCCAGCTTCCACACCACAACCTCGTCGCCCCGACCCAGACGATCCAACATACGGTCGAGCTCCGGACGCCTCGCTCGGGTTCCACTGATCCCCTGGTCCGTGTAGATCCGCTCGCACCCTGCCGCATTCAGTTCGCGGATCTGCAAATCAGTGTTTTGATCCGCCAAACTGACCCGCGCGTACCCAAGTCGCGACATCCACTCCCCCAGTCTTATCAAAGGACAAAAACAAACAATATTGAGAATACCAAAGTGAGACACATTGTTGGGACATGATCCGACCCGGAAAACGCAGGACCCAACTCACTGACCATTCGAGCCCCGCTACGGTCTCATCAAGGGATCCTTTTGTGGGAACTATTCCAAGGATGGTCAACCCAACCCTGCAATAGGGCGTCGACCCGCACGTTGCGGTTCCCAAGACATCAAGAGTGAATCGGCTGCCTCCGCACGCAGGCGACGTCAAAGAGCCAGGAAGAGTCTCGTCAGGATAACCTGACGGGGGCAACATCGAGGAAGGGTCGGATGTACTGGGATTTTGGGGATGGCCGCCACGAAGGCAGCGCTTGTGCAGTTGTGCCAGACGGACGACTATCCTACGAATTGGGCGACCTTGGCGTCCTTGTTCAAGGGGTGACCGGAAAGTTTCCACGAGACAGTCAGAAACGCGATCATGAAGTCGTCAACGACGATGACGTTGTTGGATGGCGTGGATCATGTCGTTGTGGATGGACCGGCCAGTTCTGGAAAAGAGTTGCAAACAAGACCGATGCAAGCTTAGAGGAGTATTCGGTATTTGTGCCGTTTTTGGGATTTGCCACTCCCCCGCTTTCGGCGGAGCATGCAATGAAATCCGAATGGCAGACGCATGCCGAGTCGGCCGCTGCTGCTGACGAGCTCGCTGCCGCCCAAAACGCCCTGCTCGCCGCCAAGAGGCGGTTGGACATCGCCGTAGCCAGAAGCCGAGCAAGAGGACTCTCCTGGTCCGCAGTTGCGTCCGCACTCGGAATCACTCGACAATCCGCCCCCACGCTCGATGGAAGGAACTCGGATAACTGATCCCGTGATCACGCAACTCTCCGAGGCTCAGGTCACGTTTGAGTTTGCACCACTGTAACAACAAGTCCCACACCTTGGGGTCATGCCTCGATTCATGCCATAAGGCATGCCATAAGCTCTATAGGACGTTAAGCTACATGAGACACCCTAGCGCCCATAGCCAAAAGGGCAATGCGGTCTATTTTCAGGAACATTTGACGCTCAATCGAAATGCAAGTGGGGACCATAGGCGGATAGTCCCACTGCCCCTAAAGCAGAAGCACCAATCTGCGCCACGGCCTGAATGTAGGCTTGCATGCCAATATCAACGAACACTGGAGCATCAATTGTTCAGCGCATTAGAGACTCAACGGCAGTAAGCACCTAAAACAGGGCGGGCAGCACTATTCGACTGCCCACGGCGGCTACAGCGTCCGACGACACAGCATTCAACATTGTGAAAAAGGCGTGTGTCACTGCGGTATGCGGCAAGGTCGAGCCCATAGGGTAGAAGGCAGAGCGTCAGACCAGTAGGGGAGCTAGAACGAATGCCACGATCGTCGCTGCAAGCACCAGTGAGCGTGCCGCGGAGTCAAGCGCGCGCCATTGAACGCGTGATTTCCTTCGCCAACGGGAAGGGGGGAGTGGGAAAGACGACCACCGCAGCCAACGTTGGGGGCTATGTCGCTCTTGCGGGCTCTAGAGTCTTGATGGTGGATCTGGACCCACAGGGTGATTTGGCTAGAGACCTTGGCTATGACCGCCAGAGTGGACGTGAGCTGTTTCAGGCCTTAATTGCCGGTACTACTCCGCTGATTCTCCGCGACGTCCGAGAGAACCTGGACGTGATACCAGGCGGTCAAGAGCTTGAGGACATTCAAGGTCTGATGGTGTCCCGTTCCAGCCGTTCCGACGCGGCTGACTTCGGCGACATGCTCTATGCCGTGTTGGCACCCTTGGCTGACGACTACGACCTTATTCTGATTGACACTCCGCCGGGGGAGAGGGTGCTAGTCGAGGGTGCATTCGCCATCTCCAGTGCTGTCGTGATTCCCACCAAGTCAGATGACGCAAGCATTGACGGAGTCGAGCGAATCGCCCGGAGGTTCATGGCCGTACGAGACCGGAATCCTTCACTCCAACTGGCCGGAATCGTGCTATTCGGGGTTGGGCCAAGATCCATGAGACTCGAACGCAGTGTCAGAGACACCCTCAGCGAAATGCTCGGAGAAGTGGCGCCTGTCTTCGAGACCAGAATCCGGAGCCTTGAGAGCGCAAGTGCAGACGCTCGGCGGAAAGGCCTGCTCTTCCACGAACTCGAAGGCGCAGTAACCGATGCCCAAAAGAAGCGACTGAAAGCACTCCGGGCAGGGGAGAAGCCGAAGGATGGGTTCTTCTCTCGGAATGCAGGGGGCCTGGCTGAAGAGTTTGAGCAGCTGACCGGGGAAATTCTGTCACGACTCAATGCGATCGAAAGCGAGGAGCTCGCGTGAGTAGTAATCGGCCAAACCTAGCTAACGCATTCGCGCCCGCATCCTCTCGCGGCGCAAAGCTCGAGGGAATACTTGCCCCTAAGCGGCGCAAAGCTCAGGAAACGGAGGTCTCGGCAGAACCGCAGCATATATCCGTTGTTCCTGAATTACCGGCCGATCTTGAATCGGTAGCTGATCGAGCAGAACCCGCGGCCGCAGACTACGACAATGCAACCGATGGGCCTACAGACGACCAAGACTCCGCTTCTGCAGGGGACGCGACACGCGGGACGTCTACCCAGAAGCGCAAAAAGCCCTCTACGGGTTCAAATACAAAGGCATCCGAAACCGTTCCAGGCGCGTTACGAAATGTTGGCGTCTACTTGGCACCTGATCTCCTGACCACTGTAAAGGAAGCCCTGCACTCCCAGCGGACAACGTACGCAGATCTCCTGCTGGATGCCTTCGATGCCGTGTCCGGGGACACCATTGCGAAGGAATTCAAGCCTGAATCTGTTCCGTCAACTTCTTCGGGCATGCCCCGACGAGTACCTCGCCGGCGTGGGGAGGCGGGCATTCAGATTCAAGTACGGCTCGACGGTAATCAGACAGCCTGGCTTGATGACAAAGTCATTGAGTTCAATGCACCATCACGCAGTGCGCTTGTTTCTACTGTCTACAGGCTCCATCTCGCCAACTAGCTTCGGCTTCTGCATCCGACGGGGATGGGTCATCCTTCCCCGTCGGAGCCCGGCCGACATGTCCGGTCGATTTATGGCATCAATTCCAATAGAACTTATGGCAGAGTTATGGCGTGTTTTGTCCTGCGTAGGTGGGGAAGTGACTAACAGCAAGGGTATTTAAGGCTTATCCAGCACCCGAATTGGATGCTCGGTTTACTACGGTCTCGTGAAAGCCATGTCAGCCAGGACCCACTCATCAGGTGGTCCTTCGTATTCCTCCCAAGGGTAGTCATCGGTGGGGGAGAGCAGCTCCGCTACAGTATTCACATTCCTCGAAAGCCATTCCCTCCACACAATCCGCTCAATGCGGTACCTCTGCACCTGGGCTGCTACAGCTTCTAGCACTCCAAAGCTCTCCGCGAGTTCCTTCAGTGAGGTTGACTCGACGACCGTCCATGACCGTCCGCGGCTCCTCGAGACCATATTCCAGGCAGCTAGAACCTCGAGACTTTCGCTCACAGCAGTCCTGGACAACCTTGTACGGAACACAAGTTCCGTTGTCGTCAACCCTGGTGAACGTTCCAACGCTTCGTAGACAAACGCGGCTGGAAGACCCAGCTCCCTGAAAACCGGCCTGAGAGCATGGATCTTGCCCTTTCGCCACGACAGATCCTCTGCCGCTGCGCGGAGGCCTTCGGGGATAGTCAACAGATAGAGATCCCCCTTGGTTCCTCTCCCACGTTCTACCAACGTCACCAAAGGATCCATCTCAGAGCGCAGGGCTCTTAGATGCGATCCTACGGTGGTGTGATCAAGTCCTGTCGCGACAGCTATTGACCGGTCGCCAAACTCGACGAAGCGCGATGCTGTCATGTGGCCTGCTTCTCCAATAGCTCTTAACACCATCCTTCGCGCTAACCCAGTACGCGAACTGGCGTAGCTGGGTTCTTTTAACGCCAGTGCGTTCCTCCAAGTCCGGAGGTACCGGTGCTCGTTGCTTGGATCTGTTGAGAGACGTGTTCCTAGAGGGGGCTGTGTATTTGGCTGGCTTGTGGGGGATTTGCGGACATTGTCATTCCAGGATGCGGTGTCCTGGTTTTTTCGCAGGTACTCGACAGCCTTTCTCCAGTCCCGCTTTAGCGATGGGAGCCGGTGGCGACTGGAATAGCGGGCATAGAATGACGCGAGCCCGGGCCATACGCCTTGGAGAACTCGTCGTTCGACATCGACGAGTTCCAGACCCGCGGCGGCCGCTGCAGTCAGGACAGCCTGACGGGCTTCTGAATCGGAGGCGTACCGATTAGCGTCGTATAAGCCTGACTGGGCCATCTGCTGCATCGGCCTAGACATGCGGCCGGCCAATCGCAACGATGTAGGTGCTACCTCATCGACTGGAAGGGACTGCTCAAGCCTCAACGTACGTACGCCAGCGATTTCTTGTTCAAGTTCTGCGCGCATTGCCGCCCAAACTTGAACGCTATTTGGTCGACGCGCTACGTCGTAGGCCATACTGAGGCTCATAGCGAGTTCCTGGTATCCGCCACGCTTGTGTGGTGACCCCGGCGTGCGCATACAACCGTGAAGTAGATTTTGGTGTGGCGTTTTATCCAACGTGCGATAGCGAGTGCTGAGGGCCTCGACAAAGTCGCGCGCGTCCGAAAATGCAATTCGCTTTTCAAGCGGTAAGTACACATGTCGTCCGCCATTGGGGGAGCGGTCTTCGATCCACCGAGCGCCGCAGCTATGTAGCCATGACTGAAGGGATTTCACATCGGCTTCGACCCAGTCGATGCCTGCAATCGAAGAGTCGAAGTCGAGAAATATCGCGGAGCAGCTACCGTCTTTGCCGAAGATCCTGACGGCCGCAGGAAAAGTGGGGAGAGTCTCAGTCAAAGCACGTTCGTGCTTCTGAGGATAGGTCTTACCCCCGTCACGGGAGAGGCGAATACGGGGTTGACCTGCAAGAAGGGGCGCTAAAGCGGCCCATGCTTGAGCAGCGTCGGATGTCTGGGAAAGCTCGCGAGACACGCCAGCAGCAGCGGATGCTGGCACCACGAGAGCGTGCTGTTGTACGATGACTTTGTTCCTGTTCAGGGAATGAGAAGGAGCCGATCCTGCCAGATCGGTTATGCAACACAAATGAAGGCCTGTTTAGGACTTCCATACGATTTACGATCTGTCTGCCGGCAAGCTATCCGGATCGTGAATCTTCAGCTTCGAAGGCCCGCTTATGGCGGGCCTTCCTTGTATCTATGAGGCCATGCGGATCGGGAGCTCATCCTGTTGGGTGAACTGGTCCAGCAAAGCCAGGTCTTCGCGCAAGGACCGGTCGACTGCAGAGGCAACATAGTCTGTGACAGTCATGCCTTTTGCGGCGGCGATCATGTGAACGTCCTCCGCGGTCTTGGCTGGGGTGCGGAAGCCAATGTATTTGCGGAGGCCCTTACTGGGACGACCGCCTCCACGATTGATTACTGCGCTCATTGTCAGGTCCTTTGAATCTCGCACAACCAAGGGTTGTCGCTGGTTCATTGTTGGTGCCAAATGCAGTCGATCGATGTGAGGGTTTCTGTTTACAGCTATCGACTGAGTCGAACGTAGCACCGCCCAGGACTTGATCGGGGGATTTGTTTACAGAAAACGGCTCCGCGTGTCGCTTGCCTGCTCATCAAGCTGACCGCTGACTTCATCCCTGAGACTGCTAAACGCCTGATCCGTCTATTCGTGCCCACAGGGTTCCCGGGCGGCATATCCGGGGCGCGGCAAGATCTGTGGGCGGTGGGGCTCAGTTCAACAGCGTGGGCACGTCCGCGGCGGTCGTCATCTAAATCCAAGCTACGCCATCCTTTCAATCCCGCGACAAGCGTCCGCCGAAACCCGGTTCTAGGAACCTCTAGTTACCCAGCGCGGGTTCCGGCGGCATCGACTTGAATCCCCCAAGAAATCAAGTAAGGGATAGACTACAGACATGCTCCGCACATGTACAACTCAGTTGCTACTCATGGCCTATACGCTATGAATGACATCAGGTAAAGTTTTGTGTCGGCTGTCCGCCTGCTCTATAGCGGTCGCGTCATAAGCAGCTGACCTGGGCTGAAGGAGCTTTGAGATGGCAAATGGGGGTCGTAGCGTGTTCCTTACGCAACAGCAGAAGAAGGAGCGCCTGGCGGATCGCATGGGCATCCTGGTGGATGTCTGGGAGTCAGACAACAACATGGCGCTCACTTACAACCACGTTGAGGAAGCACTTTCTGCCAACGGGATCCACCTGTCGCGAACACGGTGGTCATATTTGATCAATGGCACTGGCAGCCTGGTGACCGATCAGGAGCTCCTAAGGGGCATCGCGGAGTTCGTTTTTGCCGTCCCAGCCAGCTATCTCGTTGATCTGAACAGTGAAACCCCTCCCGAGGTAGAAGCGCGGATGGAGTTCCTTGTGCAGATGCGCAAGCTCAAGGTGAAGAACTTTGCGGCGAGAAACTTGGGGGCAACTTCGCCGGAAACACTGAGGATGATCACCAGGATTATCGACTCGTCGATGAGCGGCGAGGATGAATGACTCTGCCGCCGGTGCAGGACAAGGTCCGGGAGTTGTGCGGTGACGGCACGACGTCGATGAAGGAAGTCGTCGAACGCTTGACCGTGATCTGCGAGAAGCCGATCAATCTGATCGAGTTCAAGGAGGATTGGGGTTCACTGACGGCGTTCAAGGCCGAATTTGAAGATCGCATAAACGTCTATTTCCCTCCTCAGAAGTCGCAGCAATACAAACTTCACTGCATATATCATGAGCTCGGACACATCTACCTGGAGAGCCTTCGGATTGCCCTGGCCATGCCGGATCTCTCTGAAGAGATGCTGAGGGAAACCGCGGACGCAATTAGTATCACCTGCCGGTCGGTTCCGAATCACCCTGTGGAACGGTGGGTGGAGGATTTCGCTTTCGAGATGTCAAAGAAGACCCGTTCACGCGGCTCGTCCGATCCTGATCCTTTCCTCTGATTAGCCCATGAAACTGTTGCTTTTTGCTCTGTTGAGCGCCCTATGCCTCCTTCGGATCCCTTCGGTGGTCAAGGTGGCCGAATCCCGGGCGTCGTGGGTGGCATCGATGTTCGGGCTCGCGGCGCTCTATGTCCTGGGAACGGTTACACCCCTGGAGGATATCGATCGCTGCCTCGGTGGCGTCAACGTGACGAACCTGCTTCAGGCCATCTTCGCGCTCCTGGCGATCTTCTTCTTCAACGACAGCGTGAGGCGTTTGGCGAACGTACCCGTTGTCAGACGGACCTACTACGCGCCGTTGCTGAGCATTCCCGTCATGATTGTCAGCTTCGCCCTGATTGAGGACAAAGCTCCAACGGCTGCGGACTTTATTGATACCCGCATGGAGCAGCTCGCAACTGCCGCTTACAGCGGCACGTACATGCTCGCGCTGTTGTTCACCGTGCTCAGGATCATCTACATGCTTCGGCACAAAGCCAGGGGCCTGTATGCCACATTCTCAGCGGGTCTGATGGTGGTTGCGGTGGCCGTTTCGTGCCACATTTCTTACGTGGTGCTGTTCTATTTCTCGCCTTGGGACGCCCTGGCACGGGCTATCGGCGCTTGGTTTGACCGCCTTTTCTATGTAGGCCTTTCAGTGACGGCCGCGGGTTGGTTGATTCTCTTCCTGTCGAAGCAGCTGCCCAGGGTGCGTCTCTGGATGATCGACGCTCTGTGGCTGACCGCTTTAAGGACGCGGGTCCGTGCCGATCGGTCACGAGTCAGTCCGGCCTGGGATCTCTTCAATGAAACGCTCGAAAATGGCGTCTATAAGAGCCTTATTGTTCTGCACAACTACGAGCGGGTGAACTTGATGGACTTCCCGGAACCTGTGCAGGGAAGAATCAGCCAAATCGAAGCCAAGCTGGACGCGCGGACCTAGCTCTGTTCGGTCAAGATCGTCTTGCTGACCCAACTGATCAGTTCGTTGGTGAAGGTAGAAGGCGAGGCGTTCCACTCCTGGGTGTGGTGAGCCTCGGGTAGTGAAATCAAGGTGACGGTGGCCGGATTCGCGCGTTGGAACGCATCCGAGATCTCCCAGGGAACTTCTTGGTCAGCCCTCGAGTGCAAGACCAGGGTCGGGACATCCACCCTGTTAGCTACGTCCACCCAGTCAAGTGCGTCGAAGTCGATCGGTTCCTCCAGCCCGAGCATCTTCGCGAACACGGGGGCCTCCAGCAGGCGCAGAACTAGGGCCGCACCAATCGTCGGCACCCCCGCCCGGACCGCTCCTGCTGTAATGGCTTTTCGCCAGCTGGTGACAGGACCTACCAGGACGAGCCCGACGATTCTTTCCCGGTGGGCGCTGCGCTCTGCTGTGAGCAGGGCTATGGTCCCACCCATTGACCAGCCGGATAGGACGATGCGTTTCGCTCCGTGAGTGACGGCATAGGACACAGCGCTTTCCACGTCACGCCATTCCGTTTGCCCAAGGTGACTCGATTCTGCCTGTGGGGGGCTGACCTCGGCGTCACTGCGAAATGTGGGAACCAGCGAGGTGAATCCTAAGGAGCTGAACGCATGGACATCTCGGAACATGATCGAGCGGTCGGTCCAGCTGCCATGGATATGGATCACCCATACGTCCGTGTTGTCAGCTTCAAATAGCCATGCCGGCGCCGCACCGTACTCGGTGGGGACGTCCACCTCTCGGTAGTCTCCGCGGATAGCGGAGGGTTCGAAGAACACATCCGGGGTCCAATCGACGATTGGACCCAGACCTCCCGGCGTAGAGCCCGAGTCATCGAGCAGCCTTTCTACGAATTTTTGATCCTCGTTGATCATGGTGACCTCGCCGACTCGCACGTATTTTGCTGTCGCGGGGTCAAACACGCCGAAGTCGCCCGGGGCTTTGGTGTAGTCGTCCAGATCAAGGCGGATGCAACGTCCGCCATCCAGCACCTCGGCCCGGCGGTAGTCCTTTGGGGCCCGTTTGACGATTTTCCGAGCCATGACGACAGCGAACACGGATAACCCTGCAGCCGGCACAAGGAACGCCAGGTAGCTCAGGGTGCGCCGTGTCGTCAGCATTAGGTCTTCGTCCTCCAAGGCCGATCAAAGGCGGAAATGGAACCCAGACATCGTAACGTCCCTTGCTGCCTAATGCGTGCATAGATCATGCTCACTACAGGCGTTGCACATGTTCACTGCAGGCATGTAACGTGCTTAGTGAACAAGAAGGTATTGCTCTTTGACAAGGTTTGTTATGAACTGCGGGCGCTCATTTACCGCGGAGGTAGTTGACATAGGCAGGAAGCATTTCGAACTCCACAGCATCAATGTTGGCCTCGTATTTCACGCGTTTGCCATGCCGCTGGCCTGCAGGGAAGTCGGCCGTGACGGCGCTGGAGGCTTCGAGGGCTTCCAGATGGTGCTGAAGGCTGGGGCGGGTCAGCGTCTTGTTACCGTCCAGGACAATTCCCTTGAGGATTTCGCCGGTGGTGCAGGGGCCGTTCTGATGCAGGTAACGCAGGATGGCCGCGTGGGCTCGGTTTCCGAGAACTTCGATAGCTGCCTCAACCTCCTGCGGATGATTGGGCTGGATGAGGCGCGGCATGCGTCTATCTTGCCCGATTATTTGGATGGCTCTGAGTCGCAGAACAAAGTGTATCGCTAAGTGATGAACTTTGCGCTACAGTCAAATTGTAGGCCTTATTCGAAAGAAGGACGCGCAGGGTCCTTCTTTCGGGAGGGGATCCTGCCGCCCGACAAGATGCGCCTCATGCTGACGATGTGACAAGCGGCTTGGTTGGAGCGAGAGAAGAATGGCACGTCAACTAGCGCCTTGATTGTCACTAGCTGGCAAAGAAGCGGTGCCCATGGGGGAGGGACAGGTTTTGAAGAACATGCTGCCGTTCGGCGCAGAGTGGCCGATGAACGCTTATCTGCATACGCGCGCCGAGGACAGGCGTGAGAGCTTCCGTTACGGGATGCTCGCAACTGGATCCACCTTATGATGCAGCGCAAATCGGTGGGCCTCTTGGCCCTCATTGTCATCCCCAGCCTGTTCTTTGGGCTGGTCTTCTCCTTCATCCTCCTGCTCGCTCCAGCCAAACCAGCCGCCGCTGACTGCGGCCCGGTGTCCGTTGTCGTTGACGGCGACACGAAAGTTGATGGGTATTCCGCTGAGCAGTTGAAGAATGCCGCCGCCGTCATGGGAGCCGGCAAAGCTTTGAACCTTTCCGTGAAGGGCCAGACCATCAGCATCATGGTCGCCCTGGGGGAGTCGGGGCTGCGTGTCCTGGACTACGGTGACGGTCCCGGGCCGGACTCCCGTGGTTTGTTCCAGCAGCGCGACAACGGCGCGTGGGGCTCCTATGCGGATCGCATGGACCCGACGATCAGTGCGACGAACTTCATCAAGGCGTTGCAGGCTGTACCGGGCTGGGAGCTGCTGGAGCCGACGATTGCCGGGAATAAGGTCCAGCGCAACGCCGACCCGTACCACTACCAGAAGTACTGGCCCGAGGCCGTCAAGATCGTCCTGGCGCTCTCGGACGGCAAGTTCTCCCTTGAAGGCAGCGACTGCGCGATCCCGGGCAAGTCAGGCGTGGGGGATGACTACCCGTGGAAGGACTCTCCGACCTGGTTGCAGGTCGGAGCAGGCTCAGCCGCTGCTTCACCTCTGGGCATGTTCTACCGCGAATGTGTGGACTTCGCCCTCTGGCGGGTCAACCAGCAGATGGGCTCGACCAGCGCACCGTTCAAGTTCCTCAACGGCAATTTCCGTCCGGACGGGCAGGGTCTCGGCTCTGCTGTGACGTGGAAGGCCGGCTGGGACGCCAAGGGCTGGCCCACGGGAAAGACGCCCAGCGTCGGCGCGGTCGTCTGGTACGGACCGGGCACCGGGGGATCGGATCCTACGTTCGGTCACGTGGCCGTGGTCAAGGAAGTCAGGGACGACGGGACCTACGTAGAGGAGGGCTACAACGGCAACCCGCCCCCTGATGACCACAACTACTACACCCGGACCGTCAGCAGCAGTGTCCCTTCCGCGTTCCTGTACTTGCCCAACCAAGAGGAGAAGAAGTGAAAAAGCCCCTGGTTCTTATTGCAGTGGTCCTGCTGTGCGCGGCGTGCGCACCGGCGCCCAACACCACGCCAGCACCGGCAGAGACAACGGCCACGCCCCTTGCCCCGGTCTCCCTCAGCGTTGATAGCGGCCCGCAGGCACCCGGCGGAACCGTCCCTCCCACTATCGGCATCTCCTGGGACCAGACCAGCAAGGATCAGGCCGTGGATGTCGCACAAAAGACCATGACGGACTTTGCCCGCCCGAGGGTGGAGGAAAAGCAGTGGGCCAACGATCTGGCCCGCTGGCTCACGCCACAGGCCACCGCCGGCTACTCGGCCGTGGACCCGGCCAACATCCCAGCCAGCCGCGTCACCGGCCCGGCCACGCTGAGCGTCGATGAGGCCAACGGCTACGGCGTGATGGCAGCAGTGCCCACCGACGCCGGGACCTACAGGTTGCAGCTGCTCCGCACGGGCAAGGACGCACCCTGGAAGGTCAACCGACTGACACCACCAACGCCCTAACCGCCCCACCTCCATCCCACACACGTAAGGAAGAAGTTCATGGGTACTACACCAACCGAGGTCCTGGCTTTTCCAAGCATCAGGGCCATCGTCCGTGATAACGGAACCGCTGAGGTCGTCGTCGCCGGTAACTCCCGCGTCGTCCCTGTCGGGGAGACTCTGCAGGACCTCCGCAACAACGCCCTCGCCCTCGTGGTCGGAGAAGCCCAGACACTGCAGCGCCCCGTCCGGGTCCAGATCGAGGATCCCGAAGGGCACGGCGAACTGATCGTCCACCCGGACAACAAGATCGAATCGGTCAGGTACGAGCCCCGCCCGGCCCGTCGTCGGGCGCAGGCCCCGGAGACCACCCCCGAGACTCTAGCCCCGGCCGTCATTGAGACCCTCCCTGTCGCTGCTGTTGAGCCGAGAGCGGCTCCTGCCCAGCCTGCCCCGGTCGAAGCGACGGCAGCGGCAGTGGAACGCCAGCAGTGGCCGCCCACTCCGGTAGAGGCCGAGGAGAGGGGGCCTGTCAGTCCGAAAGCCCAGAGGAATGCCGCTGCTGAATCACCAGCTGCAGTTGCTCCGGAGGAGCCCCTGACCCGTCGCAGCTTGAAAGAGACTTCCTTCCTGGTCAGTGCCCCGGTTCTGGAACCGGCCACGCAGGGCTGGCGTGGAACACTGACCCGTCTCGGGTTCCGGATGGACCCCTCACCTGAAGAATTGGCCGAGCGCGAGGATATCCGCACCGTGAGCCAGCACTGGCCAGGTCCGCGGACCATCGCCGTGGTAAACCGTAAAGGTGGGGCGAACAAGACGCCCACGGTTGTGATGCTCTCGGCCATTCTTGCCCGGTACAGCGGCGCGGCCACCGTCGCCTGGGACAACAACGAATCCCAAGGCACCCTGGGCTGGCGCACGGAAAAAGGTGCCCATAACCGCAGCGTCCTGGACCTCATTGATTCCTCCACGGAACTGCTCTCGCCTTCAACGAACGCGGCCGAGATCGCCAAGTTCGTCCACCACCAGACAGCCGACAAGTTCGACGTGCTGCGCTCGGATGAGAACGAAGAAGGCGACCACGAGATCACCGCCGAGGAAGTCGACATCGCCCATCAGGTACTGACCCGCTATTACCGGCTGGTGGTCATGGACTCCGGTAACACCGCACGGGCCGCGAACTGGCGTCGGATGATCGATCACACCAATCAGCTCGTTGTTCCCGTCACCGCCATTGAGGACCGCGCAGAGGCCGCCCGGCTGACCCTGCAAACCCTCGAATCCCGTGGTGGCCACGATGCGGAGCTGGCACGCAACGCCGTCGTGATCGTCTCGGAGTCTACGGACGCCAAGCGCAGCATGACCGGGGATGCACTCAAGCGGGCGAAGGCAGAGGCCCAGCGGATCGCAGACGGTTTTGAACCGTTCGTCCGCACTGTCGTCCGGATTCCCTACGATCCCGCCCTGGTGAATGGCCCCATCCGTCACGAAGCCCTCCAGCCCGCCACCCAGCGGGCGTGGCTGGCTGCTGCCGCGGCCGTCGCCAAGGGCTTCTAACCACCCACAGCCGACCGAAGAAAGGAGGAACCATGCAACTGTCTGTAAACCCCTGGGTCACCAGCCCGGCCGAGAGCATCGAAGAGGAAACACTCGATGTGTACGTCCCGCCGGCTGCCGGGATCAGCACACCGCTCAAGGGCATGGTTGAACCCGACACCGCTGACCGTCTGGCGACCCGCACCATGTCCGGCGCCGCGGCTTTGTGGGTTGTCGGCAGCCACGGGGGAGCGGGCGAGAGCCGCACCGCTGACATGCTCGCCGGGGCACGCCCTACCGGGCACTGCTGGCCTGTCCTGCAGGACGGAAGCAAGCCCCGCGTGCTGTTGGTCTGCCGGGCAGACATGCGCGGGCTCACCGCCGCCCAAAGCGCCCTGACGCAATGGGCGTCCGGAGCCGCGCCTGTCGTTGAGCTGCTCGGCCTCGCTGTCCTCGCGGACGCACCGGGAAAGACACCCAAAAATCTCCGAGACTTCACAACCATCGTCGGCGGGGGAGCGCCCCGCCTCTGGACCCTTCCCTGGGCTGAGGCATGGCGGCACGGAGACTCCACCACCACGCCAACGGCCCGCGAATACCAACGCTTCACCACCGACGTAACCACCCTGACTACCGAAACCAACCCAAGCACCAACCACTGAAAGGTCTCCCACCATGAAGTTGATCTCTGCGATCGCCACCAGTGTCATTCCCGACCCCACCCCAGTGGTGCCAGCCCAGGCCGGCGGACTGCTCACCGGCCTGAATTGGGCTTCCGGTATCGGCCTCGTCCTCGGTGTTCTCGGTGTGATCATCGTCGGCATCACCATGGTCATCCAGCTCCAGCGCGGCGAAGGCGGCCAGTCCATCGCCAAGCTCGGCTGGGTCATGTTGGGCTGCATCATCATCACCAGTGCTGGCGGTATCGTCCGCGCCTTCGTCTAAGCCAGCACCAACAACGGGAGGTTCACCTTGAGCCAATCAACAGAGAGCACCACCGAAAGCAATCCGTTCACCAAACCCGGTTTCATCATTGCTGCCGCGCTGGTGGTCGCGCTGATCGCAGCAGCCGTCGTTATCTTTCTGATCCCCAAAGGACAAGGAAACGCCCAACCAGCACCCGCTGACTCATCCAGCGCGGCCACAACCAGCCCCAGCGCATCCGCCGCCTCCGGCAAGAGCGTCTGCGGACTTCCAGCCTCTACCGAAACGGCATTAGGGAAGGCTCCGGCGACCAAGTGGGAACTCGTTGGAACCATGGCGGCCCCGACAGATCCCAAAGTTGGCCCGGGCAAGACTGATGGCCAAGGAATAAGGTCTTGCTTCGCCCACTCGCCTCAAGGAGCTCTATACGCCGCAGTGAACCTCTGGGCCCTTGGCAGCGATCCTTCAAAAGAACATGCCATTGCTGACCAGCTTGCAGCTAACGGCCCTGGCCGAGACGCAGGCATGAAGGCTCCGCAAACAGCTGCGCCGACAACCGTAAAGGTTCAGATCGCGGGGTTCAACGTTTCGTACACAGCTAACCAAGCGGTTGTAGAGCTGGCATTCAAAGCAGACACCGGTGCTCTTGCCTCCGTCCGTACAACCCTTCTCTGGCAGGACGGGGACTGGAAGGGCGTCGTGGCTGATAGCGGTGCACCCCTAGAGGAACCCTGCCAGATCCACGACCTTTCAGGATTTATCCCTTGGAGCGGCGCGTGAGGCCAGTATGGAACCCGGTTGGAGACTGGATTTCCGGCCTTACTGATGACGCCATGGGCAACATGGCCAAAGCCATTCTTGAGGGAATGAGTCAGATGGTCACGACGCTGTCTACCTTCTGGGTCTCAACGCCAACAGTGAATCTGACCAGCCAAGACGGCTCGACGGCAAGCCCTGTTGTTTCCATGGTCAACAGCGAGTTGATGCCGTGGACCTTGGCCCTGGCCGTCCTGGCCGTCATCCTCGGCGGCATTCGGTTGATCTGGGAGCAGCGCGGGGCACCTCTAAAAGACCTGCTCCGGTCACTGCTGACGCTCACCTTGGTATCGGGCCTAGGCCTAGGGGTGATTTCGATCCTGGTGATCGCAGCCGACGCCTTTTCTGCCGAGATCATCGACCGCTCCACGGACGGCAAGGGCTTCGCCGAGTCGATGCAGCTGCTGATCATGACGAACCAGACGGGTGTCGGGGTATTCATCCTCATCGTTCTGGGTCTTATCGGCCTGCTTGCATCCCTTGTCCAGATAGTCCTCATGGTGGTTCGCAGCGGCATGCTGGTGATTCTGACGGGCATTCTGCCCACCACAGCCGCGTTCACGAACACCGAGATGGGTAGGCAGTGGTTCCAGAAAGCTGTGGGTTGGACCATCGCCTTCATCCTCTACAAACCAGCCGCTGCCATCGTGTACTCGGTCGCGTTCCTGCTGATGGGTAACAGCAGTGGCAAGGACGCTTTGATCGGTTCCATCACCGGTTTCACGTTGATGGTCGTCGCGCTGCTCGCACTGCCAGCTCTGATGCGGTTCGTAACCCCGATGGTCGGTGCCGTGGCCTCTGGGAGCGGTGCTGCAGGGGGAGCAGCTGTTGGGGCCATTGCTACGGGTGCTGTGTCGCTTGGCCGTGGTGGTAGCGGCCGGGGCAACGCGTCACCAACCCCATCATCTTCAACGAGTACGTCGAGCACCCAGAGCACGCAAACGGGCAGTTCGCCGAAGGGCAGTGATGGAACGTCAGGGCCGCGAGGTGGGGGCGGACAGCCTATCCCGGGTGCTACGGGTCCGGGCGGAGCTGCTGGCACCGCTGCAGGGGCAAAGGCAGGTATGGCCGGTGCCGGATCTTCTGGAGCGACAGCTGGTGCCGGCGGAGGGGCAGCGGCGGGAGCCAGTGGGGGAGCAGCGGCGGCTGGCCCGGCCGGTGTGGCTGTAGCTACAGGGGCGAAGCTGGCGTCCAGGACGTCAGAGGCAATTGAAAAGACCGCGCAGGATTCAACCGGGGAGGGCCCCAGTGGCAGCAATTAGCACCGAATACAAAGAACCGTCCTACGGCAACTGGCGCGTACCGCGATCAGCCGGGTTGGCCAATCTCGGCGCTATCGGCACCGCGATTGTCTTTGCCGGAGTGTTGTTGGGCATTGTGAGCTTCGCTGTTTGGGGCCTGTTCGTTGGCCTGGGTGTTCTTGCCTTTGCCGGTGTCAGCGCTTTGCTGCTGACAGTCAAGGACAAGCATGGCCAGTCTGTCGTTGACCGCTTCGGAACCCGGCTGGCGTTCAAGGTCTCCAAGTCATCCGGGACGAACGTTTATCGTTCCGGCCCGCTCGGAGTGACGGAGTGGGGCATGTACCAGCTCCCGGGGTTGGCCGCGAAGTCGACCCTGTACGAATTCACGGATTCCTATAAGCGCCCGTTCGCCCTTCTGCACGTACCCACCACCAGCCACTTCACAGTGATCTTCTCCACCGAACCCGACGGGGCCTCCTTGGTCGACCCCGAGCAGGTCGATGCGTGGGTCGCGAACTGGGGCGGCTGGCTCGCTGGCCTGGCTGATGAGGCCGGACTGGACGCTGCAGCCGTGACAGTGGAGACAGCCCCGGATTCGGGCTACCGGCTGCGGAACGAAGTGCTGATGAACATCGACACGGAAGCGCCGGCGTTCGCCCGGGAAATGCTGAACGAGGTCGTGGAGACCTACCCGGAAGGATCGGCCACGGTCCGTGCCTGGGTGTCCCTGACGTTCAACTCCGCTATCCGTACCGGCGCCAAGAAACGGACCCCGGAAGATGTCGCCCGCGACCTGGCTTCCCGCATCCCCGGCCTGTCCGCCCGGTTGCAGTCCACTGGTGCTGGGATCGCCCGTCCCATGTCCGCCCAGGAGCTGTGCGAGGTCGTGCGGATCGCTTACGATCCTCCGGCAGCACTGATCATTGATGAAGCCCACGCGGCTGGTTCCCCAGTGTCACTAAGCTGGGGAGAAGTTGGCCCAACAGCGACACAGGCAAGCTGGGATGACTACCGGCACGATTCCGCGTTCTCAGCGTCCTGGACCATGACGGGCGCCCCGCGCGGTTCGGTGAACTCCTCAGTCCTATCCCGTTTGCTGGCCCCGCATGGGGACATCGACCGCAAACGCGTCTCGTTGCTGTACCGTCCGATGGACTCGGCACGTGCTGCCGCGGTGGTCGAACGGGACCAGAACAACGCCAACGTCCGCATCACCTACGGCACCCGTCCGTCCGCACGTGCCTTGGTGGACGCCCGTTCGGCGGCGCAGACCGCGCAGGAAGAAGCCCAGGGAGCCGGGTTGGTGAACTTCGGCATGGTCGTCACGGCCACCGTGACCGATCAGGAACGCCTCGCTGATGCCGTCGCCGCTGTGGAGCAGACCTCCGGCACCGCCAGGGTGTTGCTGCGCCGGGCTTACGGTTCGCAGGACACGGCGTTTGCCGCGTCCCTGCCTCTGGGCCTGGTGCTGCCCGAGCACAGCATGGTCCCGTCCGAGATTAAGGATGCACTGTAATGGCCCTCCCGAAACTCTTCACCCGTTCCTCGAAGCACAGCACCTCGGGGGTCAAGGCTGCGCCGAAGAAGGCGGAAAAGCAGCCCCGCCCTGCCGGTCCTGGTGCCCGTGGCTGGCCCGGTCGTGGCGGTGGCATGGCCCAGCTCGTCCCTACCGTGAAGCAGTACCGGGGAACAACGGTTCAGGTCTGCGGGCTGTGGCCGTTCTCCTCCGGTGCGTCCTCTCCCATGATCGGTGTCCCGCTGGGCCGCCACGAGGAAACACAGGCCACGGTCTGCTGCGACCCGATCAGCTGGTTCCAGCGCGCCCGGCTGATCTCCAACCCCTCCGCGTTCATCCTGGGCAAGCCCGGGCTGGGCAAATCCACCGTGGTGCGGCGGATGTTCATCGGGCTCTCGGCACAAGGGGTTCACCCCCTGATTTTGGGTGACCTCAAGGGCGAGCACGTCAAAGCCGTCAGGGCACTCGGCGGGCAGGTCATCCGGCTCGGTCGCGGCGTCGGGTACTTGAACATCCTTGACCCGGGCCAGGCTGTCGAAGCCGCCCAGCTCCTTGACGACAACGGCCACCACGAAGACGCAGCCCGCGTCCGCGCCGACGCGCACGGCCGCCGCCTGACCATGGTGGTCTCACTGATCACGATCAGCCGCAACAACCCACCCACCGACCAGGAACAAACCATCCTGGACCGGGCCTTGCGGGTCCTCGATGACCAGTTTGACGGCGTCCCGGTCTTGAAAGACCTTCTGGACGTGATCGTCTCCGCACCCGACGAGCTGCGACAGGTCGCACTGGACCGTGGCGACATGAACATCTACCTGCAGGAAACCAGGGCGCTGGAAGCAACCCTGCTGGGCTTGACCGGTGGCGGAAAGCTGGGAGAAATCTTCTCCCGCCAGACCAGCCAGCCCATGGTCCGCGACCGTGCCGTGGTCTTCGATGTCTCCAGCATTGACGAGACCGAAACGGACCTGCAGGCCGCCATCCTGCTCGCGTGCTGGTCCTACGGGTTCGGTACCGTCAACGTCGCCAATGCCCTCGCCGACGCCGGTCTGGAACCGCGACGGAACTACTTCGTTGTCCTGGACGAACTGTGGCGGGCACTGCGCGCTGGTAAGGGAATGGTGGACCGGGTGGACGCCCTGACCCGGTTGAACCGCTCCGTGGGCGTCGGGCAGATCATGATCTCCCACACCATGTCCGACCTGCTGGCCCTGCCGGCAGAAGAGGACCGGATGAAGGCCCGCGGCTTCGTAGAACGCTCCGGCATGGTCATCTGCGGCGGCCTCCCCGCCTCTGAAATGCCGCTGCTGACCTCAGCCATTCCGCTGTCCAGGCAGGAGCAGCAGAAACTCATTGGCTGGCAGGACCCGCCCGCGTGGGACTCACGCGGCGTCGACGTCGAACCTCCAGGCCGGGGAAAGTTCCTCATCAAGGTCGGTGGCCGTCCCGGGATCCCCGTCCAGGTCGGACTCACCTCCTTGGAGAAAGGCCCCGAAGGCGTCAACGACACCGACGGCAAGTGGCACGCAGCACCGGAAACCCTGCTCGAGACGGCAGCCCCGATCCTGCCCAGTGAAGGAGGTACACAGTGAGCGCACCAAACCGCAAAGGAATGGGCATGGGCGATGCCCTGCTGGTCTGGCTGGCCATCGGCTTCATCGTCGTCTTCGGCGGCGGCACCTACGCCGCCTTGCACCTCGGATCCTGGATGGCAGGCATCGCAGCTCCACCAGCCCACCCCATCGATCTGATCGCCGGTCTCGCCAAAGGCCGCGTGCCATGGCCCACCGAAGCCACGGTCGTCGCCGGCCTGATGGCCGGCGTGGTGCTGGCCCTGACCATCGTTGTGCTCGTGGCCTGGAGGAAGGGTGCGTCCAAGCGCGCCCGCGTCGACAAGGCCGCCCGCTATCTGGGACGTGGAAAGTCGCTGGCCGCGTTCTCGGAAAAAGGAGCGAAAGCGACCGCCGAACGCCTGGGAGTCACGGACACTCCCGGCATCGTGGTCGGCAAAGTCGTCTCCACCGGGCAGAAGTTCATCCAGTCCTGGGAAGACCTCAGCCTCGACATCTGGGGGCCCCGAACCGGTAAATCAACCTCACGGGTCATGCCCGCCATCTTGGACGCACCAGGTGCCGTTGTCTCGACCTCGAATAAGCGCGACGTCGTGGACGGCACACGTGGCGTCCGTGAGAACACCGCCCCGATATGGGTGTTCGACCCGCAGAAGATCGCCCAGGAAGAACCAGACTGGTGGTGGAACCCGCTCTCCTACGTCACCGACGAAGAAAAGGCCTACAAACTCACCCAACACTTCTCCGTCGGCTCCCGCGTACCCGGGTCCAAACCCGACGCCTACTTCGACCCCAAAGCCGAAGACATTCTCTCCTCGTACTTCCTCGCGGCCGCGCTCGGAGACCTGCCCATCACCCAGGTCTACATCTGGGTCACCGAACAGGTCAGCCAAGAACCCATCGAAATCCTCCGAGAGCATGACTACGAGCTACAGTACAAAGGCCTTGAATCCACGTTGAAACTGGCCGATAAGCAGCGAGACGGTATCTTTGGCACCGCCGAGAAGATGATCCAGTGCCTCAAGAGCCGGAACACGCTCCGGTGGGTCGCCCCGACCGGTGGGGCAACAGTGGCCACGGATGCCCGCCGCCAGTTCAACCCGCACGCTTTCGCTGCCTCGCAGGAGACGATCTACATCCTCTCCAAGGAAGGTGCCGGCTCCGCCGCGCCCCTCACCACTGCCTTGACGGTAGCCATTGCCGAGGCCATGGAAGAACGCGCAGAGCGCAGTGGTGGCCGCCTTCCCAAGCCCGCTCTGTTCGCTCTCGATGAGCTGGCCAACGTCGTCCGCTGGGCAGGGCTGCCGGACCAGTTCAGCCACTACGGCTCCAAAGGATTGATCGTCATGGGGATCCTGCAGTCCTGGTCCCAAGGCGTGGAGTTGTGGGGAGAGGCGAACATGCGGAAGATCTGGTCGGCCGCGAACGTGAAGGTTTACGGCGGCGGCGGGGCCGAAGAAGGCTTCCTCCGTGCGCTCTCGGACCTGATCGGAGACTACAGCTACATCAACGTCTCCACCTCCTCAGGCAAGTCCGGATCCAGCCGCTCACGCCAAGAGAGCAAGGAACGCATCTTCGACGTTTCCAACCTCGCCGAACTGGACCGCGGACGCGCCGTCGTCCTCGCATCCGGCGCACCCGCCACACTCGTCCGCACCATGCCCTGGTACACCGGACCCCACAAGGAAACAGTGGAAGCATCCATCAAAAAATACAGCCCCCGACCCGAAGAACCCGCCGTCCCGGTTCCAGCTGCACCAGTAGCCAATCCCTGGGTCACAAAGTAGGAGTCTCCAATGACAGCCGAAGTAGGTTTGTTTGCCACGGCCCCCGGGGCCGGCCACTCAGGGGCATCCGTTAAGATGCCCGCGGAGGAAGCGAAGGCCCCGGAGTTGGTCTACGGCTCCGCCGAAGAGTTCCTGCACGAACAGCTGCTCCCCACCTACGTGCGCGACGTCGACGGCCGAGCCGCGAAATGGTGCACCGAATGGTACTTCCACCCCGAAGCGCTCTCCCGCATAGAAGCGCTCTGGCGGGCATGGGAACACCTCAGACTCGACGGCGCCACCGGAATCAGCGTCTGGTGGAGAGACCACGCCGACCACCACATGAACGTGCTCCTGGACCCCCGCGGCCCCTTCTACAAATGCGACATGCAAAAACACCGCGACCCCGAACACCTGGAACCCAAAAAAGCACCCGACGGCTGGTTCCCAGACGTCAGGGGCATCCAACCATGAACCCGACCCGTGATCATGGCCAGGCAGCCGAGTCCCCAGCCCCAGCGAAGCAACTGAGATGAAACTCCCAATAGTGCCACAGGCTGTGGCACATTTGCCGATCGATAGGGTGGAGCCATGACTTCTTCAGAAATTGACCTCCCTGCAGGCTACGACCAGTTGCTGGAGTCCCTGAAGAACCGGGTCCACGGCGCCAGAACCCAGGCGCAGCGGACCGTCAACACCCTTTTGATCGAGCTCTACTGGTCTCTGGGTACTGACATCCTTGCCCGGCAGGAAGCACAGGGCTGGGGGAGTGGCGTCCTGAACCGGCTTGCCGCCGACCTCCGGACGGCCTTTCCCGATATGAAGGGGCTCTCCGCCCGGAACCTGCAGTACATGACAGCAATGGTGCGTGCCTGGGACAGCGGAGCAAATGTGCCACAGGCTGTGGCACATTTGCCGTGGGGGCACATCCGCACCATCCTCGACAAAGCCACCACCGCCGAAGAACGCAACTGGTACGCCGCCGCGGCCGTGGAGTACGGATGGTCGCGGAATGTCCTGCTGAACATGATGATGAACCGCTCGATGGAGCGCACAGGCACAGCACCTTCGAACTTCACCCGCCAGCTCGCGTCCCCTGACTCGGAGCTGGCACAGCAGATGGCCAAAGACCCCTACAACTTCGAATTCCTCGGCCTCTCCGGCGAAGTCGCCGAACGCGATCTCGAAAACGCACTGACCAACCGGATAACAGAGACCCTGCAGGAACTAGGTCCAGGATTCTCCTTCGTCGGCCGGCAGGTCCACTTCGAGGTCGACGGAGATGAGTACTACATCGATCTGCTGTTCTTCCACATCGAACAGCTCCGGTATGTGGTCATCGAACTGAAGACGGGCCGCTTCCGGCCGGCTTGGGCCGGTCAGCTCAATTTCTACGTCGCACTGGTCGATGACGTCCTCCGTCGCGACTTCCACAACGAAACCGTCGGCATCCTGATCTGCGGCACCAAAAACGACCGCAGCGTACGGTACAGCCTCGGCCGCTCCACCTCACCCATGGCAGTCGCTGCCTACACCTACGACAAGCTCCCAGCCGACGAACAACATGCCCTGCCCAACGAAGGACACCTCGTCGCAGCCCTCGATTGGGCCGAACCCGGCGAAGAACAGGACACCGACGAATAGCACTCCCTGCCGCCAGAAGCCCAACGGGCGTGCCCGTGCAGCGTATGACTCCTGAAGCCGGATTCGGCCTGACGTCTTGTCCCCACAGCAGCGTCCGGTACGGTGAAAGCGGCACATCCAAAAGCACGCGAAGCGCCTCAACGGGGCGGGCAAGGAACAATCATGGCCGGCACTGAGCACCCCCGCCGCAAAGCACCCGAAGACGCGGGGCTGCCCGAGGAAGCGATCACCGACGCCCTTGAGTGGATGAGGATAACTTACACCCTGGACTACGCGGCCAGAGCGGACTCCTGGGACCGGCCCGAGGACTACCCACAGCTATGGAATGTCCGCGCCTACGTTAGCGAGCAGATTTTGGAACTGGACGGCGTCACCGTCCACGCGGACGCGCAAGGTGAGGTCGCCGTGGCCGAAGCCACTGTTTACGTGATTCCCGACGTCGGTGGCGTCAATTTATTCGACACCATGGACGCCCACAGTGCCGAACTATGCTAGTTCGCCGAGGCGTTCATCGCAGCCGGCTCCGGTGTCGAGGACCTCAGCATCGATGGGGAACCGGTCGTCGACGGGGATTTGATGATCGTGTCATGGTTGGCTGTTCAGCCCCCATTCCGTAGTCATCGGGCCGGACAGCAGGTCCTCAAGGCCATACTCAGGGCAGTGGGTCGAAGCACGGGAGTCGAGGCTCTGCGTGCGGCACCAGGCTTAAGGGCCGGGATGGAGGAGGGATCTCTCGAGCACCGCAGGGAATCCCGGGCCCTGGCCAAATATTGGGGTGAACTGGGATTCCGCCGGCTCGACGGTGACTTCATGGTCCTGGCCGACCAGGCGATTCTCGACCTGCTCGAAGACCAGCAGCAAGACGACAGCGACGTCGCTGTGGAGGCGCTGCGGGATGTTCCTCTGATGCAGATGTCCCAACAGGAACGGGATTTGGTCTTCAAAAGCTTGAGCATGAAGCTCGACGAGTCACCGGGCGGATAAGGGAGATAAAGGACTTCAGAGTCTTGAGGGTAAGGCCCAAAGAAGGTACTCGTCCGTGACATGCGTGCGCCGTCGAGAAGCCAAACGCCGATAAGAACCCATATGTCGTGTTTTCGTGGGACAGAAGCGACGGAACGACCGTACGGCGAACGCGCCCACGAAAGTAGGCAGAGGTTTCCTTGATTTGTCCCTGTGTCCGGGCCTTTTACAACGTGCCACTCGGCGCAGTCCGTCCGCATCAAGAAATCTAGGCGTTTCCCTCGAACGAATTCAATATGCGTGACCGTCAGCCGAGAGTGGACTTCAACTGTTCAGATTCGGCACTAGCTGCCCTCAGTTGCTTTTAGTTAGCTGACACCCCTGGCCTCGCGGTCTGAGGCAAACGCCGCAATGCATTGCGCGTAGTAAGGCGTCTCCACTAGGCAGCGCTCACCTAAGGCCCGCTGATGGGCAGCAGCGACATCCTCGAACGGTTGCCCGCTCCCGAAGATAATCGTCAGGAAGTCATCAGTAGGGTGCGACGTCACAGTGTTTGTATACCTCAGTTCATCACCCTTCAGATGCTCAATACTAAGCTCCCAGATGACCTGGGTAGTGGCCCTCCCGGATGATGACGGGAAAGTATCGGGGACTGACACCATCTTGCAGTAGTGGGGGTGCCGACTTCCATGCGGTATCGCTCACTTACGATGCCTTTTCCAATTACCTCAGCATTGAACGACATCGCTTCGCTGTAGCCGGCGTTCTTGTTATGCCCAGTCGGGCGCTGCTGATACTCAAGGGCCTGCTGAGTTTTCAACCATTGCTCAATATTGACGTGCGCAAACGGCGCGCTCACATCTGCTGTGACGACCGCACGTGAGAGGACTAAGTCGTCCCGAACATCAGCACCCATCGGCTCTGCCCTTCCAGCTGTGCCGTGATCCGGCAGAGACTGCCATGGACAACACGGCACTTCTCGTTCCTAGACTGACAAACGACAGTGGGTGGGTGTAATACACCCGTCATGCCCGTTCGGTGGAGAAACTTGTGTCATGGTGCTCGGCGATCGCCTGTTCGGCGACCCGGAACGAGGCCAGGGCAGCAGGAGCACCACAATAGACCAAAGTCTGCAGCAGTACTTCCTGGATTTGTGCTTCCGTGAGCCCGTTGTTGAGGGCTGCGTGGACATGTCCTGCCAGTTCCTGAGGACGGTTCAGTGCCGTGAGCATGGCGAGATTGAGCATGCTGCGGGTCTTGTGGTCAAGTCCGGGCCTGGACCAGATTTCCCCCCATGCATACTCGGTAACAAGTTCTTGAACGGGACGGCAAAATTCACTGGTTTGTTTGAGAGCCAGTTCCACGTGGGCACTCCCCATTACTTTTGTTCGCAGGCCCAGACCTTCCGCGTACCTCTGTGATTTTTCCTCGCGTTGTGACACGGCATCCTCCTTTTCTTTTTCAGCTGCTGAGGTCCTGCTCGGTCGTTTGTGTTTGTTTGAACCGATGCAGGGTTGCCTCGGCATGCTTCAGGATCGGACCGTCGATCATTTTGCCGTCGAGCCGGAACACGCCATTTTCGGCCTTGGCCGCCGCTTCTAGGATCCTTTGTGCGGCTAGAACCTCAGTTTCGGAGGGCGCGTAGGCAGCGCGCACTACATCTACCTGGTTCGGATGGATGCACGCTTTGAAACCGAAGCCCGAGGCGGCGGCATCGCCGGCTTCGACGGCCAGCCCGTCAAGGTCGAAGATATCCAAGTAGACCGAGTCGATTGCGGGCTTGCCAGCCGCCGCCGCTGCTATGAGCACAGAGGATCGTGCCTGGACCGCGACGTCCCGGTAGCTCCCGTTAGGGTGACGGCTTGATGTCCCACCGATAGATGCCAGCAAGTCTTCGGCACCCCACATCATGGCCACTACGTTGGGCTCGGCAGCAATGGCGTTTGCATTTGCCACGCCCGCGGCGGTCTCGCACAGAGCAACCACTCGGTAGCCATCCAGGACGCGAGTCTGTGTGGTGTCCTCGGTTTTGGCCAGCATTATGGTGCGGTAGGGCGTGAGTGCTAGCCACTGCAGGTCCTTTTCAAAGTCTTCGGTACCTATGCCACTTATCCGAACAATGGTCCTGTCGGGCTCCAGACCGTGGAATTTTCCATGGTCGCTAAGCCGGGAGAGGATTTCCCGCCTGGCACCTACCCGATCTTCTGATGCCACGGCGTCTTCGAGGTCGAGAATGACCGCGTCGGAGCGGGCGGCGGCCTTGATGAACCGGTCAGGTCTGTCGGCTGGGCAAAACAGGAGTGCAGGGCCGGTTGGGAACTCCAAATTCATGAAAGCCGCCTGGAAGCTTTGTGAGCGTCTTCAGTCCACATCAGGGCGCTTCGTGTCGCTACGGCGACAGCAACCATGTGTTGATTTCTGCCGGTGTGTTTCATGACGGCGATCCCCTGCCCGGGCCTGGTGGCGGACAGCCGCTTTTCGAGGACAACCGTCTCGGTGTACAGCGTGTCCCCGTGAAAGAGCGGATGAGGGAAGAGAACGTCGGTCAGCCCTAGCTGGGCAATGATCGTTCCCTGCGTTAATTGAGTTACAGACTGTCCCACCATCGTGGCCAGGGTAAACATGGAGTTGATCAGTCTTTGACCAAGGGGCTGCTGGGCGCTCCATGCGGCGTCCAAGTGAAGAGGCTGGGTATTCATTGTCATGGTGGTAAAGAGCACGTTGTCTGTTTCGGTTACGGTTCGGCCTGGGCGGTGGGCATAGGTGACGCCCAGGTCGAGTTCATCAAAGTACAGCCCACGTTGTTCGACGAGTGGGGGAGCGTCCCCGGGTGAGGGCACAGGGATCTGCGTCATGGTTCTATCGCTCCGCTACAGACCGAGTTCACGGGCGATGAGCATCAGCTGGACTTCAGTGGTACCTTCGCCTACCTCCAGGATTTTGGAGTCTCGGTAGTGTCGAGCTACGGCGAATTCGTTGATGAAGCCGTAGCCGCCGAACACCTGGGTAGCATCTCGCGCGTTGTCCATGGCTGCCTCGCCTGCAACCAGCTTGGCGATAGCAGCTTCGGCCTTAAAGGGTTTGCCGGCTAGCATCATGGCGGCGGCATCGTAGTACGCAAGGCGCGCTGTGTGGGCTCTGGCCTGCATACGCGCGATTTTGAACTGGATGGCTTGGTACTTGCCGATGTTCTGTCCGAATGCGCTGCGTTCCTTGGCGTACTTCACGGACAGGTCCACGCATCCTTGGGCTGCACCGGTGGCCAGTGCAGCGATCGCGATTCGGCCCTCATCCAGGATAGCGAGGAAGTTTGCGTAGCCGCGTCCTTCCTCTCCAAGCAAATTCGACTCAGGTACCCGGACGTCCTTCAGTGTTAGAGGGTGCGTATCCGAAGCGTTCCAGCCAACCTTGTTGTACGCCTTTTCGGCGGTGAACCCTGGTGTGTTGGTGGGGACCAGGATGGTGGAGATTTCTTTCTTCGTGGTGCCGTCCTCGCGCTCCCGTTGGCCGGTGACAGCGGTGACCGTGACGAGCCGGGTGATGTCCGTTCCGGAGTTCGTGATGAACTCTTTGTTACCGTTGATCACCCATTGGCCTCCATCACGGTGGGCGTGGGTTCGGGTGCCGCCGGCATCCGAACCGGCCTCCGGCTCTGTGAGCCCGAATCCTGCCAGTGCTCGTCCGGACGTCAGCTTAGGCAGCCATTCGTTCTTCTGGTCTTCAGTTCCAAAACGGAAGATTGGCATGGCGCCGAGCGAGACGCCGGCCTCCAGGGTGATGGCTACAGACTGGTCCACTCGCGCGAGTTCTTCCAGTGCAAGGGCGAGTGCGAAGTAGTCGCCGCCCATGCCCCCATATTCTTCAGGAAAGGGGAGCCCGAAGAGGCCCATGTCCGCCATCTGGGAAACTACGTCGTACGGAAAGCTGTGTTCCTCGTCGTGTTTGCTTGATACGGGAGCGACGACTTCATCGGCGAAGTCCGCCACCGTCTTCCGGAGTTCCTGGTACTCCTCGCTGAGTTCAAAATCGACCATTTTTGATTCCCTTCTTAATATCTTCTGTCTGCGTTTTGTTTACAGCGCGTGAGTTGAGCTGTTGCGTCCGGCTGCGTCTAAGGAAGAAGTGCCATCCGGTGTGAAGTTCTAAGAGTCAACGGCTTGTGGACCGCGGACCGTCGCCAAAATCTGGTTCGCCCTGACCAGTGCACCGGTGTGCGCGTTTATTTGGACGGTTCCGTCTTGCGGGGCCAGTAGTTGATGTTCCATCTTCATGGCTTCCACGGAGAGGAGGACTTGGCCGGCAACGACTTCTTCGCCGGTACTGACTGCTACAGATACGACAGTTCCCGGCATGGGGGACCGGACTTCGGGGTCTACCGTGCCCTCCGCTCGTTGGATGCTTCCTAGCATCCGGTCGAGGCGGGCCTGACGCGTCAGAATATCCATGCGGCAGGCCCAGCCGTGTTCGCCCAGATACAACGCAGTCGGGTAGTTGATTACTTGTTGTTGGTACGAGCTGTTGGTGATGGTAGCGATGGAGTACTTACGGACCTCGCCGTTGTAGCTCAGCAAAATGGCATCGTCGCCCAGCTGGGAGAGAGTAGCGGTATGCGGCGGACCGTTGTCCACGCTTACCTCGAACTCGCTGCCGATGCAGTCCCCGTGGGTGACTGACACAGTCCTCACCTCACCACTGGAAGCACTTAGACTAATGCGCCGTGGCGCGTGCTCTCCCAAGCGCCAGCCTGTGGGCTGGGTCCAAACGTCGGCTTCCAACGCCGGTCGGCCGGCGTCCATCGCGACCAGGTACAGGGCTGTCGCCACAAATTCTCTGTCGGCAGCTGCCCTGAAGGAGAACCCCGGCATCTTGCGTTCGATTAGTTCCGTATCGAGCTTTCCTGCCCGGACCTCGGCGTCGTTGATCAGCAGGCGCAGATACTCCACATTGGTCTCGACGCCAAGTAGCCTGTAGCCCGAGAGTGCGTCATCGAGGGTATCGAGCGCCGACTCACGGTCCTCGCCCCAGGCGATTACTTTGGAGATCATCGGGTCGTAATGGGGTGATATTTCAAGGCCGGGCAGCAGGGCTGAATCGATCCGCACTTCACCTTTCGCCTCTGCCCCGGCTGCCGTCCAAGTTGCCGGTTCGTGTAAGAGCTGAACCGTGCCGGTTGACGGTAAGAAGTTCTGCTCGGGGTTTTCCGCGTAGATCCGGGCCTCGACGGCGTGACCCTTGAGTTCGACATCGGATTGCGACAAAGTAAGTTCTTCACCGGCGGCGATCCTTACCTGCCATTCGACGAGGTCCACTCCGGTGACCATTTCCGTGACGGGGTGTTCCACCTGCAGCCGGGTGTTCATCTCCATGAAGAAGAACTCGTCCGGAGCATCATTGGAGACGATAAATTCGACAGTACCTGCACCGCTGTAGTCGACGCTGCGCGCCGCTTGGCAGGCCGCTTCCCCGATCCGAGCGCGGACGGCTTCCCCATCGTGAAGTCCTCCAAGCAGCGGCGAGGGGGCTTCTTCGATGACTTTCTGATGGCGGCGCTGCAGCGAACATTCGCGTTCACCTAGATGGATCACGTTGCCGTGATTGTCGGCCAGGATTTGGACCTCGATGTGCCTGGGAGTGCGGACCAGCCGCTCAAGGAAGAGAGTGTCATCACCGAAAGCACTGGCTGCGACGCGGCGGGCAGTAGCCAGGGTAGCCGGCAGGTCCGCTGGATCTTCGACAACGTGCATGCCTTTGCCGCCACCACCCGCGGAGGGCTTGATCAGCAGCGGAAATCCGACAGCAGCTGCTTCGTCGATGAGTTGTCCGTCTGTCATACCGGGCTGCGCGATGCCTGGGACGACTGGAACGCCGTAACCGGCAACATGATTCTTGGAACGGATTTTGTCGCCCATGACGTTTAGCGATTCGACTCCGGGACCAATGAAGGCGATGCCGGCCGCTTGAAGTTCACGGGCGAAGTCGACGTTTTCGCTGAGGAATCCATACCCAGGGTGCACAGCGTCGGCGCCGGATTCCCGGCAGGCTCGGATTACGGCGCCAATGTTCAGGTAGCTCTCAGTGACAGAGGCGGGGCCGATCCGCACCGCTCGATCTGCCTCTTGCACATGCCGGGCATGGGAGTCAGCATCGCTATACACAGCCACTGACTGGATGCCCAAGGACCGCAGGGTCCGGATGATGCGGCAGGCTATCTCACCACGGTTGGCAATGAGCACAGTTTCGAATAGGGGTCTAGTTGAGCCGATGCCGGTGGGATTGTGAGCGGAAGAGGTGAGTGAGGGATGAGTCATTGTGGGCTCACATTCTGAAGAGACCGAAGGAGGTCTCCGGCAGTTGTTGGCGGGAGACGACGTCCAGGGCCATGCCCAGGACGCGCCGTGTGTCAGCGGGATCGATGATGCCGTCGTCCCACAGGCGCGCGGTGGAGTAGTAGGGGCTGCCCTGGTCTTCGTATTGCTGTTTGATGGGGGCTTTGAAGGCTTCCTCGTCCTCGGTGGACCATTCCTGGCCGGCCGCCTCGTACTGGTCCCTTTTGACCGTGGCGAGGACGCTGGAGGCCTGGTTTCCGCCCATCACAGAAATACGGGCGGCTGGCCACATCCACATAAACCGCGGCGAGTACGCCCGCCCGCACATGGAGTAGTTGCCGGCCCCGAAGGAACCACCGATCACTACAGTCAGTTTCGGCACGCGTGCCGTAGCTACGGCGGTGACCATTTTTGCGCCGTTCTTGGCGATGCCGCCTTGTTCGACGTCTTTGCCCACCATGAAGCCGGAGAGGTTCTGCAGGAAGATCAGGGGGATGCCGCGTTGATCGCAGAGCTCGATGAAGTGGGCGCCTTTGAGCGACGATTCGCTGAAGAGGACGCCGTTGTTGGCCACGATGCCCACGGGGTGGCCGTGCAGGTGCGCGAAGCCGGTCACCAGGGTGGTGCCGTAGTTCTTTTTGAACTCGTGGAATTCGGATCCGTCAACCAGCCTGGCAATGACTTCGCGGACGTCGTACTGGGCGTTGACATCCGTGGGAACCACACCGTAGATCTCTGAAGGGTCGACGACGGGCGGCAGGACGACGTCGGACACGTCCCATGCCGGCTGCGCCGGCTTCGGCAACGTCGCCACAATGTCCCGGACGATCTCCAGGGCGTGCTGGTCGTTCTCCGCCAGGTGGTCCGTCACACCGGAAACCCTGGAGTGGACGTCGCCGCCACCCAGTTCCTCTGCAGTGACGATCTCACCGATGGCGGCCTTCACCAGGGGCGGGCCGCCCAGGAAGATGGTGCCCTGGTTTCTGACGATGACTGTCTCGTCACTCATGGCCGGTACATAGGCGCCGCCGGCCGTGCACGATCCCATGACAGAGGCGATCTGCGGGATCTTGGCTGCGGACATTTTGGCCTGATTGAAGAAGATCCGGCCGAAGTGCTCTTTATCCGGGAAAACCTCGTCCTGCTTCGGCAGGAAAGCTCCGCCGGAGTCCACGAGGTAGATGCAGGGAAGCTTGTTCTCCAAGGCGATTTCCTGAGCCCGGAGGTGCTTCTTCACGGTCATGGGATAGTAGGTACCGCCCTTGACGGTGGCGTCATTGGAGATCACCAGAACATGGCGACCATGGACCAGGCCAATACCTGCGATAACCCCGGCACCTGGCGAATCATCGTTGTACATGCCATTCGCAGCCAGAGGCGCAATCTCAAGGAACGGGCTGCCGTCATCGAGCAAGTAGTCGATGCGTTCCCTCGGCAGCAGTTTCCCGCGGGAGATGTGCCGCTCACGCGACTTGGCTGGGCCGCCGAGGGCCGCCGTGGCCAACTTGGACCGGAGCGTGGCTACGAGATCCCGTTGTGCAGCATGATTTGTGGCATATGTTGCATCGACGAAATCTGCTGAGCTTTGCAAGGCATGCATGCACATCTTCCATTCCACATAGGTTTCTTGCCCCAAATGGGGGCTTCCTTCACGTCTTTTCGAAAGCCACTGGAGTGCTTTCCGGAGAGATGCTGTGAGGGGCGACTGATACTCAACTACTTCGGTATCACCGCTTTATAAATTGGTACTACCACTCTACGAGTTGTGGAGCCGGTGTCAAGAGCTCTGAAGTGGCTACCTATAGAATCGGAGGGTCCGCCAAGAGGTGAATGAGGTAAGGGCCGATGACAATACATGATGGGGAAGTCCACTCCCTCGCCAGCGTCTTCGCGAACGACCCAGTCTCTGCAGCTCTCGCGCGGCTCATTAGGGAACTGCGTCCTGGCGATCGACTTCCTAGTGAACGCGACCTTGCCCTTGAACTGGGAGTGAGTAGGACGGCGTTACGCGACCGTTTGGGGGTGCTCGAGGGTTTGGGAATCCTGCGGCGCCGTACCGGGTCGGGAACATTTGTTGAGACTCTAAACCCAGATGCTCTGGCACTGGCTCTGAACTTGGCCATTGCTTCGTCGCACCTTCCGGTATCTGCTCTTGAATCCGTCCGGATCGCGCTAGAGCGGCAAGCGGGCCGTGAAGCGGCTACATCATCGGATCCCGTCCTCGTTGCTTATATGCAGCGCGCCATTAACACGATGGCATCCACAGATGTCCGAGCAGACGTCATGGATGCCGACCTCGCATTCCACCAGTCCCTTCTTAGGGCGGCAGGGAATCCCGCACTGTCCTTCTTTGCTGAAGCACTCTCTGATGTCTTCGCCCAAGACCTCGCATACCGCAGCGCGCGTCTAAACAGCACGAGACTCACTGACTCCGTCCAAACCTTGTTGGTCGAGCACCATCAGAGGATCCATGACGCAATCGTTGCCGGTGATCCTTCTGCGGCGATGCAGGCAATCGATGACCATTTCGACGCCCTTCGCATCAGTTGAAGCATTCCTGGCCAGCTTCTAACGGGTGACCGACCCTGTCATAGCGGCCACCGGGCGCAGGAACAGAGGTCGCGCCAATCCCCACGCGGCGACCATAGCGGCCAGGGAAGCGGAGAAAATCCAGAAACCAACCCAGCTTTCACCGTCCTGCGCGGCGTACATATGGTTTAGGTTTCGCAGCGTACCCGTGGCCAAAACCAGAGTCACGTGAACAGCAATGAACGAAACCAGATAGAACATCACCCAAAGATGCACCTTGCGGCAGATCTCCATGGGGAGAATGCGACTCAATATGGCGGGGGCCTTTGTCCAGGCCGGGGACATTCGTAGGCCTGTCACTATGGATAGAGGTGCAGCAACGAAAACTGTTGTGAAGTACGCCAACAGTTGCAGCGAGTTGTAGTTGTTCCAGCCGTTCTCCACAGGCCAATTTAGAGAAATGTACTGCAGGGCAGCTGACGCCGCGTTGGGCACGACGTCCCACCCCGTGGGTACAAGCCGCATCCAGTGCCCCGTCGCGAAGATGAGAACGAAAAACACGGCACCGTTGAGTACCCAGAGCGCATCAAGGGAGAGATGAAACCAAAGGTCCAGGCTGATCTTTGCGAGCCCCTTCTGGGACTTCTTCGACCAAATCAGTCTCTTGGGTGTCCAGTACGCAGGCGGTTTGCTTCGAGTTCGAACAAGCCACCCTGATCGGATGATCAGTACGATCAGCAAAGAGTTGAGGAAGTGCTGCCATCCCACCCACGCCGGAATACCTGGTTGCGTTCCTTCGGGCTGGTGCGACTCACCGGGATAAGCCGCGATGAAATCTTGTATCGGGCTCATCTCGCGGAGCCACCGTCCCAACAGAACGAATACAAGCAGGATGCCGAGAGCCAGCGCAACCTTGCCTGTTATGTGAACCCAGCGTCGCCTGGCTGTGGGTGGGGCTTTGGACTTAGTGGACATGACAGATTCTCCGTACTTCCGTGAACCGCGGCAGTTAGCGGATTCCCGAGGATTCAATGAGTCGACAGAGTTCCAAGGTGTAGTCTCCTGCGGTGGCTCCATCAATTACACGATGGTCGAACGTTACGGTGACGTTCGAGAGTGTCCGAACAACCACTGCACCGTCACGGACCACAGGGCGTTGGACAGCCCGGTGGACCCCAATAATTGCAGTCTGAGGATGGCTGATGAGCGGAGTCGCCAAGACCCCGCCTCGTTTCCCGGGGCTGGTGAGCGTGACTGTTGCCCCGGTCATGTCAGCTGGAGTGAGCTTGCCGTCGCGTGCGAGTGCAGCCAGCCGTCGAATCTCTTCCTGGATATCGTCGACTTTTCGGTTTCCTACGTTGCGAATCACCGGGACCATGAGGCCGCGTGGGGTATCTACGGCTATGGCCACGTTGCACTCGTCGAAGCAGACAATTTCCGAGTCCACGACATGGGCGTTGAAGTAGGGGTACGTGGCAGAAAGTTGTCCGATTGACGAGCAGGTGATGGCCACGATCCTGCTGAGATCAACCTCAGTGACGTCACATTCCTCGACAACGTGGACACCCGGGATTTGTGTGTGTGACAGGACCATGCGGTCTGAAATGATTTTGCGGATCCCCGAAATTTTAATGCGACGTTCCCCGGGAGCCGTCGTCGTACTCATATCGGTCACGCTGCGCCTCCCTCTGCGGGAACGGCAGTGGACCTGGCGATCGCCTTCCTTCCGTGTGCCTTACTGACCGCGGCCGCGATGTTTTCGATGCTAGGAACGAAAGCCGCTTCCAACTGTGCCGCGAAGGGAACGGGGGTGTGGGGTGGCTCCACGAAGTCGACAGTGAAACTTGGGAGACCGTCCACCGCACGGATCAGTTGTGCGCAAATTTCGGACGCCGGACCCGCGACGGGCCAGGACTCTTCGGCTATGACCAGGCGGCCTGTTCGTTGCACCGACTTCAGAATGGTGGAAATATCCAAAGGGGCCATCGACCGGGTATCAATAAGCTCAACGTCGATGCCTTCGGCCGCTAAAGCCTTGGCAGCTCGAAGTGCGCGGGAGACCATCAAGCCTGAGGCTACGACAGTGACGTCATTCCCGGGCCGCCGTATGCTTGCTGTTCCTATTTCGATGCTCAGCTGTGTGTCCACCTCTGCCCGTGCACCGTGGAGCAGACTCATGTGTTCGAGGAAGACGACCGGATTGTCATCTTGAATAGCTGCGCGCATCAGAGAGTAGGCATCCTGTGGAGTGGTCGGGATGACGATCTTCAAGCCGGGAAAGCCCATCAGCATGCCAATGCACGACTCGGCATGGCCGCGGTGCGGCCCAATCCCAAATTTCGCCCTCACGACAAGGGGAACGGTAACCCCGGACCGGGTGCGATAAGCCACCGAGGCGCCTTCAAGAGCCAGCGGCGTCATGGTGAGGGCGAGGAATTCAGCAAACATGAGGTCGATAATGGGGCGGCTGCCGGCCATTGCTGCCCCCACAGCACTGCCAACCATGGACGCCTCAGAGATGGGCGCATCAATGAGTCGGCCGGCGGGACCGAACCGTTCCCACAACCCCTTTGTTGACTGCATTGGACCCTCGAAGATCCCAATGTCTTGCCCCAGAAGGTACACAGAATCGTCTGTGTCCATTGCATTGCCGATCGCCGCAACGATGGCTTCACTGATGGTCATCCTGGTCACGATGCGATTCTCCAGTCCTCGGCATAGGCCGACGGGTTCAGTACCAAGTTCTCTGTCGGCGGAGCATCTTTGGCCGCCGCAACAATGTCATTCATTTCCGCCATCAGGGACAGCGTCTCCGAGGCAGCTTCGTCGGCCCCTAATTCGCCAGCAACAATCAGCTTCTGCTCGAAGCGAGTGATGGGATCCAGCTTCTCCCAAGCGGCCACTTCGTCTCTTGTTCGATATGTCTCCGGATCATTCATGTAGTGCCCTCCCATCCGGTAGGTGAGCGCGTGGATCAAAGTAGGACCTCCGCCCTCGCGTGCCCGCGCGACCGCTGTGGCGCGGGCACTTATCACTGCCTCGAGATCGTTGCCGTCAACGTCAACGACCTCAAGTCCCAAAGCCTTCGCCCGGTCGGATACTGTCCCCCCGGCAATCGCAGTGGTCGCCGGAAGAGAGGTGGCGTACTGGTTGTTTTGGCAAATGAGAACCAGCGGCAGCTGCAGCATGGATGCAAGATTCATTGACTCAGCCACAATGCCTGCGTTGGCGGTGCCGTCTCCGAAGGCACAGACGGCGACGTTATTCAGATGTCGCTGCTGCAGATGGAGCGCGGCTCCGGTTGCGTACGCGACGGTGGTTCCGAGCGAACCAGAGAACATCCCGATAAAGCGCTCACTGGGAGTGGGGCAGATGTCCCCGCGCCAGTTTCCCCCCGAATTGCTACCATCCGTGCCGAAGACCCCGGCAGCCAGCTCGGCCGGATCACTGCCACGCATGAGGCTAACGGCGCAAGCACCGCGGAAGTGAGGTGCGACGATATCGTCTGCTTCAAGTTGGGCGAAACCTCCGATGAAGACCGCTTCTTCGCCGCGGGCCTCATGCCAATGGTTGTTGTGCCGGCACATGGCTTGATCGAAAGCACGACCCCGGACCATCGCCCGCCACAGGTTCATTCGGCCCTCTGGTGTTCCGTGGTCAAAGCTCATGATGCCTGCACATCAATCAAGCCGATGACCTGGCCAAGGCGGACAGTGTCCTCGGGCTCACAATCCTGGCTCGCAAGCACGCCGGCCACGGTTGACTCGATTTCGAGGTTGACCTTGTCGGTCATGACCTCGGCGATTGCTTCACCGACAGCGACGGAGTCTCCGACCTCCTTCAGCCAAGCAGCGAATACAGCCTCTTCAACTCCGTCGCCTAGGTCATTAATAGACACCTGAGCACTCATGTGACACGTCCTTTCCGTTCGAAGTCGCCGCGTGTAGAGTGGTACCACCGCCTGACGAATTGGTATCACCACTCTACGAGACGTGAGCTTTCTGTCAAGGGCCTCGTCTCGACGCCATCGCGGGCCATACACGAAGGAGTGTTCATTGAAGATCATCGTGCTCATCAAGCAAGTTCCGGATACCTCCGACGAACGATCGCTCGATATGGCCACCGGCCGCATTGAACGAAGTCCGGACAGTTGCGTCGTCGACGAGATAAGCGAGCGGGCGCTCGAAATGGCTCTGCGATTTAAGGACGCTGACAAAAAAACTGAAGTTGTAGCGATGTCGGTCGGGCCGCGGCAGGCTAACGCGGCACTGCGCAAGTGCCTGTCCACAGGAGCGGATTCAGCCATTCATGTCTGCGACGACGGACTTAACGGAGCTGACTCAGTCTGGACTTCCCAGGTCATCTCAACTGCTCTGCGCGACTCCACATTTGACCTCGTAATCGCCGGAAGCCAGTCCACAGACGGCTGGACCGGAGCGGTGCCGGCCATGATTGCCGAGTACCTGGGCCTGCCTTTGCTCGGCTTCGTCGACGATGTGGAAGTCTCGGCACATCTTGTCAGCGGTCAACGCCACGGAGATGGAACAGTCATGAAACTGCATACGACACTGCCGGCCCTCGTGACAGTCACAGAACGCTCACCTGAAGTACGCTTTCCAAACTTTAAGGGCATCCTGTCGGGCAAGCGGAAATCCATCACAAACCTTTCCCTCGCTGACTTGGGCCTGGTCGCATCGGACCGTAACGGGAGCGGCCAATCCGTTGTCGTTTCCACCAACGCCAAGCCGGCCAGGACTGCCGGTAAAAAGATCGTCGATGATGGCGCGGCCGCCAACGATCTGGCCGAATTTCTTATCTCCAGCAAACTCATTTGAAAGAGGAAGCGACGATGCCCAACGTACTAGTGTCAGTTGACACTTCTCCCGAAGGAAAACTCACCAGGAGCACCCGGGAGGTCCTCGCTGCGGCTTCGCAGCTAGGCTCGCCGGTGGCCGTTCTGGTCGCTTCAAGACCCATAGAGGACAGTGTCGTCGCGGAGCTGGGCAACCTCGGAGCCGAACACGTATTCGCGGCTTACTGCGAGGACGCCGAATCTCTCCTTTTGGCCCCTCAGTTGGAGGCGCTGCACCTGGCAGTGGAACACTTTGAGCCTTTAGCCGTTCTTTTGACCGCTACTCCGGGAGGGCGGGAACTCGCCGGCCGTCTCACAATCCGCACAAAGGGCGGACTGATCGCCGATGCGGTCGACCTGCGGCTCACGGACGGAACCATAATTGCCACGCACTCTGTTTTCGGAGGATCCTACGCGGTTGAGTCCATGGTTGCCGATGGCCTACCGGTAATCACGCTCCGAGAAGGAGCAATCGAAACTCAGGCAAGGCCGGCTACTCCTGCCATGACCACGGCAACAGTACTCTGCGAAAAGAGTAAATCAGTGGTCATCGATGGCTCCTCTGCAATGACAGTTTCCAGTCGCCCGGAACTGCGTGCTGCGACAAAAGTCGTCTCAGGTGGCCGAGGTCTGGCCTCCAAAGAGAATTTCTTGCTCGTCGAGCAGCTTGCTGATGCACTCGGAGCTGCCATTGGCGCTTCCCGGGCAGCAATTGACGCTGGTTTTGTCGGCCGTGACTCACAAGTGGGCCAAACCGGAGTCAGTGTCACCCCAGACCTGTACGTGGCGCTGGGAATTTCCGGAGCGATCCAACATCGGGCAGGCATGCAAACCGCGAAGACGATCGTAGCCATCAACTCGGATCCGGATGCGCCCATCTTCGATATTGCTGATTTCGGTGTTGTTGGAGATGTCTTTTCCGTGGTTCCGAAGCTGATCGAGACCATCAATTCCCGCCGCTGAAAAGACAACGCCATCCGGCAGGCTTCACCCCTCGAAGTCTGCCGGATGGACAACGAACCTGGATGCACCGGCCAGCTTTCCGGTCACGGCTGTCGCGATGCTAGCGGGCCGGCTCCAAGCGAATGAAATGATGGTTTACCGCTGCCATCGCTCGCTCTGGGTCCCGGGCGAGAATAGCTTCGTGGATTTCACGATGTGCATCCACAAAAAACTCAGTGGAGCTGTGGGAACCTTCTCCGGCAAGTGCCTGGCTGGAGCGCGTCTTGACATCTTGAGTAAGAACGCCAGCTATGGCGTCCGCGAAGAAGGTCAAGGCGGGATTGGAGGCGGACCGGAGCAGCGCCTGGTGGAATTGCCTATCAGCCTCATCCCTCGTTGCCTGATCTTGCGCTGACGCCATAAGGTCCAAAGCGCGATGCATATAGGCGACAAGCACCGGGTCAGCACTCGTCGCAGCCTCCATCGCCGCCTGTCGCTCCAGCGCAATGCGTACCGACTCCAGCGCCTTGAGCGGGAGTTGGGCGGAACTGATGCCCAAATTCAGGGCCATCGATACGGAGGCCGGATTGAACTCCTGCACATAAGTGCCCGAGCCGGGCCGGCGTTCCAGTATGCCCAAGCCCTCAAGGACCCCCAGCCGGTCACGCAACGCGGTTCTACCAACGGCCAGCTGCTTGGTGAGTTCGCGTTCCGTCGGCAATTTATCGCCAGGCTTGAGGCTCTTAACAATGTCCGAGAGCGCAGCAACGAGCGGGTCTTCCTGAGCAAGTGCGTCAAAAGGATCTTTCGCCGGCTCCAAGGCCGGTTCTACCAGTTGTGACATAAACCCTTCAGCTCTCCAGTCGGCCCGCACTCCGCGGGCAGCTCCAGTTCTTGGATGATCGGTCGAATCTACCCCAATCATAGCAACCGCGGTCCACCAATTTAAAAAATTGGTGATACCGACCACAAATTGGTAACACCAGGGTTAGACTGGGTTTCATCGGCCCTTAGTGGGCTAGGACACAATCAGGAGGTTTTCGAGTGGACCCCGCAACGATGACTCACGAGGACACCAGAGTCTTCCACCGTGATGTCACCAACGTTCCCGTCCGGGTAGAGCGTGCTAAAGGCGTGCATATCTGGGACGAGGCTGGAAATCGCCTCCTAGACGCATCTTCGGGCCTCAACGTCGTTGTCAACATTGGCTACGGCGTACAAGAGGTCCTTGACGCCATGCAGAAGCAGGCCGCCCTGGTAACCTTCTGCGGCGGATTTACCAGCGCACCACAGGAGGAGTTGGCCGGAGTTCTTGCCAACATGGCCCCCGGGGACCTCAACCACGTTCGCTTCACATCGGGGGGAGCTGAGGCGACAGAGACTGCCATCAAGCTGGCCCGTCATTACTTTGTCGAAATCGGCCAGCCCTCCAAGTGGAAAATCATCAGCCGATGGAAGAGCTTTCACGGCAACACTCTGGGGGCCCTTGCTGCCTCCGGTTACACGGCGCGACGGCTGGAGTACACCCCGTATCTCAGTAACTTCCCGCACATTTCGCCAGCTTATGACCTGGCAGCAGCCGAGGAACTCGAGGCTGCGATTCTCAACGAAGGACCCGATGAGATAGCAGCTTTCATAGCTGAGCCTGTGGTGGGCTCAGCCGACCTTGCTCGGATACCTCCCGAGGGCTACTTCAAGCGTGTCAGGGAGATCTGCGACAAGTACGACGTTCTCTTCATAGCCGACGAGGTTTTGTGCGGCATTGGCCGCACCGGCAAGAACTTCGCGATTGATCACTGGAATGTGACACCGGACATGATCATCTTCGGCAAGGGCGTCTCCAGCGGTTACACCCCCTTGGGTGGTGTCATCACAACTGACGGTATCTACGATGCAGTCTCAGAAGGATCGGGACTTTTCGACCATGGCTACACATACAGCGGCAACCCCCTTTCGTGCGCGGTTGGCCTAGCTGTGCTGACCTACCTCAACGAGCACCAGCTGGTCGAACGTTCCGCGGAGACAGGTCGATACCTCCTGAATTCGCTCCGGCTGGCCTTGGCAGAGAGCCCGATCGTCGGAGAAATCTCCGGACTGGGGATGCTCACAGGTATTGAGCTGGTTGCCGACAAATCAACACGCACTCCTTTTGCCGCAGCGAAGCGAATCGGAGCAAGGATCGGCAAAGCAACCCGCGACCGGGGAGTGCTCATCAACCCGGGTTTCGGGGCACCCAGTCTTCCCACGGACCCCGAACGGATTGGCGTCTGCCCGTCATTTATTTTCACCAGGGAACACGTCGACGAAGCCGTAGCCGCCCTCTCCGCTGCAATCATGCAGATCGCCCAAGAAGAAGGTCTCGCTTAGTTCCCTGCCTTCCTTTTCCCCAACATCCCAGTAAGGACTCACTATGCGCATTATCAAGCCTTCGGCTCTCGCCGGCCTTTTCGGCGTGTCCGTTTTAGCACTCTCTGGCTGCTCAAGTCCGTCACCGGCAGAGAGCTCAAATCCGTATTCGGGCAAAACCGTCTGCATCGACCAGTATGCGACGGCTACAGCGATCACGGACATCATGGCCGGGCTGGAGACCGGCTTGGCTGACGCCAAGGCTAAAGGACTCAAAGTCGTCATCGAGAACCCCAACGCGGACCCGGCCACCGAGCAGAGCATTGCTCAGAAATTCATCAGCAGCGGTTGCGATGTCATCGGGGGAGTAGGAACTGCAGCAGCGCAGCTGCAGGCCAACGCTTCCAACGGAATCCCGGTCGTGTTCCTGGCTTCGTCCACCCCGGTGGAAGCCGGCCTCGTGGCATCCATGGATGCGCCGGGAAGGCACGTCACGGGCGTGGCCGACGTCCTTGACCCAGCTCCCGATATCGACGCCATGATCAAACTGGATCCGTCCATAAAGACCATCGGTCTGATCTGGAAGACGGGTGACCCTGCGGGAGACACACTGGCGAAAGCCGCGCAGAAACACATGGATTCATTGGGTCTCAAGAACATCACATCCACCATTACGACCGGAGCCGACGTTACCCAGGCGGCTCAAAGTCTCGTAGGCCGCGTTGATGCAGTCATGATCCCGGGCGATACAACCACCATCAGTGCCGCCGCGGGAATCACTGCAGTTACAGACGATGCCAAGATCCCGGTCTTCGGCGGGACAACGTCGGCCGTCGACGCGGGGGCAGTGCTGGCCTCCGGTTACAACTACGTCGACGTAGGCACCGAGGGCGCCAAGCTGATGCTGGGCATCTTGGATGGGAAGGACCCGGCAACCACCCCGGTTGTCATCCCCCACGTCGGAGGCTTCGACATCGCCACCGACAAACTCTCGACCTTCGGTCTTACTCTGCCTGACTCGCTTAAAGACCAGCTCTTGAAGAAGAAGTAGAACGGAAATTCTGTGCTTGAATCAATCACTATCGCAGTCCAGGTGGGGCTGCTATACATCCCGCTCGTCCTAGGTATCTACATCACCATGGGTGTCCTAAGCCTGCCCGACTTTACGATGCAAGGATCGTTTGGCATCGGCGGAGCGACGGGAGCCGTCCTGGCGATTAATGGAGCGAACCCGCTCGTCGCAATCCTGGTCGCAATGATTGCAGGGGCTCTTACAGGCCTCGTGACCGCTGCGATGCACTTGTGGCTTCGACTTAACGTCCTGCTGGCAAGCATCCTGGTCTCGGCGGCCGCATATTCGGTGGCGCTCGTCATCATGGGCAGCGGAAATCTCTCTCTGATGGGCAAAAAGAGCGTCTTCTCCTGGTTCCAGAGTCTGGGGCTGACCCCCCAGATGTCGACGATACTCGCCGGCTCTGCCATCACGATCCTTCTGAGCGCTGCAATTCTGGTCTTCCTCCGCACACAGTATGGTGTCTCCTTGATCGCCTCAGGCCAGAGTATTCAGACGGCCCGAGGTTTGGGCATCCGAACTGAATCCAGGCAGGTCGTCGGTTTGGCGATCGGCAACGGGCTCGCCGGCGTCTCGGGTGCCTTGATCGTCCAAAATCAAGGCTTCATGGACGTCACCATACAAAACGGAATCATCGTCATCGGACTCGCAGGAATGATGGTTGGGCTCAGCCTTGTCCGCACCAACAAGACTACCCTTGTCCTTATCGGACTCATCCTGGGGGTCTTCATCTACCGGCTCGTTGTGGTTTACGCGATCCAACTGGGCATCAATCCAAACCTTGTTCAGCTGATCACAGCAGCACTTGTTGTGCTCGTCGTGTGGTTGCGGAACAACGGCAACATGCTCACCGGACTTACATCCAAACGCGGACGAAACAATCTCCAAATGTCACGCGTCAAATTCTACGAGGAGGACCGTGTTGCTAGTTTCTTCTAACTCAGCCCCCGACCTGGAGATCGTCCATCTTGCCAAGCAATTCAAGGGACTTGGCAAAGAAGTCAACAAGGTCATCACAAATTTCTCTCTGACCATCGAGAAAGGAACCACAGTCGCCGTCGTCGGCTCCAACGGTGCAGGTAAATCCACCCTTCTGAACATGGTCTCGGGAACAGTTCTGCCAGACTCAGGACGGATCTCAGTCCGGGGAAAAGACATAACTTTCCTCCCTTCCTGGAAGCGGGTTCCCCTAGTTCGCCGTGTGCGTCAGAATCCGCAAGACAACATGATTTCATCGCTAACCGTCGAGGAAAACTTCGCCATGGCCCTCTCTGGCACCCGTCAGAGATACAGGCTGACTCCTGCCAGAAACAAGGCAGTTCGAGAGCTGGCCGTGAGGCAGATCGAGATGCTGGGCATGGGCCTTGAAAACCGGCTTCATGCGACCTCAGAGAGCCTCTCCGGAGGCCAAAGGCAAGCGATCGCCCTTGCCATCGCCGCCCTCGGCTCACCGGCTGTAATGCTCCTCGATGAACACACGGCGGCTCTCGACCCCAACAGTGCCCAACGAATCAAGGAAGTCACTGAGCGCATCGTAAAAGAGTCTGGAACAACAGCTCTCATGGTCACTCACGACATGGCGCACGCGCTCAAACACGCCGACCGGCTGCTCATGCTGCATGCCGGAACCATAGTCATGGATCTGAACAAGGACGAAATGCAGCGCCAGAGCGTCCAGCAAATCTCCGCCCAGTTCGCAGCCCACGCGGGGGAGTCCCTGCCTGACGAAACGATGCTGACCGCATCGTGAACGGATAACGTCTCCGTTTTCCGTTCACGACTAAACCGCCAACCAGGTGAACGCAGGTGGTGGGCGCAGGGCTCATGCAGAGGCTGCGCCCACCACGCCAAAGGCCCTCGAGCCGTACGCTGTGCCCCACCCGGAGAGCTCGCCACCGCAAGCCACATGATTTTCAGCCCTAACAGCAGGTAGTACTCATGATCGAGATGTACAGATATGACGGCTGGTCCCACCTACGAGGTCACTTCGTGGAGGTAAGACGTCGAGACAACGTTGTGCGACGAGGTTTCATCGAAGAGGCCACTCCAGATTCGGAAGTTATGTGGCTGACCGCAGACGGCACCTGCACTCGACAGATGTTTGAAAAGGCCGAGGACTACGAAGTTTGGGTCTGCGTAAACGCCGCTCAGCCTCAAATCCCGGACGAGAAAGGAGCACTGAAATGAAGAAGCGCAGTAATCATTGGGCCCGGACCGGTGAACATTGCCCTATGACAGGGTGGTGGAGCCCCAATGCAGAAGGCCAGCGCACGATGTTTCTGAGCGAGGGCACCTTGATGCCTCCAGCAAAAAGCGAACCGACCACCTGGCGGATGCTCCAGCAACCATCCTTCGGGACACTGCCTGCGTACCACCCCCTCTATGACCTACCCGCGACTGGGCGCAATCAGACCGGACCAGCTTAGGCTTCATTCTGTGGTCGTGCGCAAAGTCGCGCACAATACGCCCTTTGAGCGGTGCCAGGTGCCGCACGGGGCCTGGGTAGCCTGGTTGAGTCGATCTGGACTTCCCGCATGAACTGACTCGCTGCACAGGTCGCCCAAGCACCTAAAGCCACACATGCTATCCAAGGGAAATAGGTTGTTGTGAAGTGCCAGCAGGGCCTTGCACCCTGAACGAACCCGGGCAAAGCATTCTGAGCGCAATCACACTTTCAATGGGCTCTAGGGCTTGAGGCTCCTGACAGACGGCTAAGCCAACGAAGCTCAGCTTGTCGCTGTCGCTCGGTGGTTTCGCCAGCTGGTCCTCGTAGGATTGCCCCTCGGCCTCTGCCGTGCCTTGGACTTCTTGAAGGACAGGTCTACCGTGCTTTTCTGCTTGCGGTGCCACGACGAGCCTGGTGTTGTTGGTCCGTGCCACGCGGCCGGCTGTAAGCGTGTTTGAGCGTATCCTCCTGTGGCCTCGCGTAAGCTAAGTGGGTAGATGGCACCCGGCGGAAGGAACACCCATGCCGAAGCTAGTAGACCACGCTTTGCGTCGCAGGGAAATTATCGAAAGCGTCTGGCGGCTCATCGCGCGGAATGGTTTCGAAGGTACGACCATGCGCGACCTGGCGGCAGAGATGGGCCTCGCTTATGGCGCCGTCAACTACTACTTCCCGTCAAAGAACGATGTCCTGATCGCCAGCTACGAACACGTTTTTAAGATGACTCAAGACCGCTTCGAAAGAACGGTCGGTTCCCGGACAGGAGTCCAGGCGCTCTGGGTGCTGGCAAGTGAAATGATGCCAATAGGGGACGAGGCCCGGTTGGAGGCGCGGGTCTTGCTCCCATTCTGGGAGCGGTGCGCCTCCTCCGAACGATTCTCTGCCGTTAATGCCACTGGCCTGACCGCCGTCAACGACCTGTTTGTCAAATTGCTGGAAGACGCGCGGGATTCTGGGGATATTCCCCACGGAGCGGATACGACTTCCCTTGCCAAGATGCTATTAACGCTAATTTCCGGGGCTCAGGCCTTGGCCGTCCTCATGCCTGATCATTATCCGTCCAGCGTCTTCGAACAGATGCTCGGAGAATTCTTTGCCCGCGAGATTGCCCCAGCTCATGCTCAGTAAGGTCCAGTACTTGGTGGAGGGCAAGCTCTGCAGATGAGGGTGCCCGGCCAAGCTGGAATTCTACAGGGTACGGTTGACGCCGGTCACGAGCCTCGCCCCGAGCTACACCCACGGCGGGTGCAAATTTGAAGCCGTGGCCTGATAGTCCTGCGATGGTCACAATGCGCCGGGTCCAGGTCAACGATCGGTACTCTACTGACCGTAACGCTCTCGTGGTGCATGCTGTGACGAACCGGTTCGGGTGAGAGATCCGCGAAGAACGTGGTCGCGTTTCGGCTGATCTCCTCAATGGCTGCCCTGCTGACCGTGTCCGGGA